>DAIQBQ010000030.1:0-16024 GCA_036781065.1 Actinomycetota bacterium | reverse complement strand
ATCGACTTCGCCGAGGACGGCGGCGGCGACCGGAGCGGCACGACGGCGACCTGGCACTGCGGATCGAACGGTGACGACTCCTGCCAGGAGCAGGCCAACCTCACCATCGACGTGTCCCGGTGGCACACCCTGGGCGTGCAGTGGACCCCGACCTCGCTGGTGTACACGATTGACGGCGCGACCTGGGCGACGATGACCGGGCCGGGCATCCCCAACGTCGCCATGGAGATGGACCTGCAGATGCAGGCCGGTGCCTGCGGGGACCCGTACACCCCGTGCCCTGATGCCACCACCCCGAGCAATGTGAACATGGACGTGGACTGGGTGGTCGCCTACAAACCGGCACCGTAGATCCTCGCGGCCCCGATCGTCCGTATCAACAGGTGGCACCAAGCTGTGGCTGGTCAACTGGGGGACGGCATGAGCGACAACGAGGTGCCCGAACGCGCCAGCGGGGGGGGCTCTGCGTGGGTACCGGGTAGTCCTTCTCCGGACGCTGGGGAAGGCCCTCCGAAGACACCGCTTTTCCGGCAACGCCGAGTGCTGTTCGGCGGGGTGCTGGTGGTGATCCTGCTGGCAGCCGGCGGGATCGCCCTGGGGATGCGCAATTCCGGGAAGAAGCCCGGTCACCCCTCGTTCCTCGTCGTCCAGAGCCCGTCGCCGGGCTCCACCGACTCGCCGGGAGCCGGCCCCAGCAGTGCGCCTTCGTCGAGCCCGCGCCGCTCGCCGTCGCCCTCACCCAGCGCGGCGCCGTCGCCGACCCCGAACCCGTCGCCCACCTCCGACGATCCATCCGGGGTGCCCATGCCCACCGGGAACCTGCCCGGATGGACGATGGTGCTGTCCGACGATTTCACCGGCAACGCGGTCAACCAGAACCGGTGGAGCCCCTACTCGGGTCAGCCCGGCGGGGACCCGAACGGATGGTGGGACCCGAGCCATGTGGTGGAGGGCGGCGGGGTACTCAACCTGGAGACCTACGTCGACCCCAGCCACGCCAATCCGGCCAATCCCAACGGCTACGTCTCCGGTGGGGTGTCGAGCGGCCAGGCGCTGCACCAGACCTACGGGAAGTACGAGGTGCGCTTCCGGATCGACCAGGGTGATGGCATCGCCTCCGCCCTCCTGCTGTGGCCAGCCGAGGGCGGCTGGCCGCCTGAGATCGACTTTGCCGAGAACGGCAGCGGGGTCCGTGACCACATGACGGCGACGCTGCACTACGGCGCCGCCGACAACACGATCGCCAAGACCGTCAACGGCAACTTCACCACCTGGCACACCCTGGGCGTCGAGTGGACCCCGGGCCACCTCGCCTTCACCTTGGACGGCACGACCTGGGGAACGATTACCGACCCGAACGTGCCCTCGGAGCCGATGGAGCTCGACATGCAGGCCCAGGCCGGGACCTGTGGCCAGGACCCCTGCCCGGGCGCCAGCACGCCTTCGAAGGTCGACATGCAGATCGACTGGGTGGCGGTCTATGCCTACACGCCGGGAAGCACCGGCTCGTCGACGTAAGGGCTCCGGGAATTGTGGAGTTCTTTCCGCCGAAAAAACTCCACAATCTGTAAAGACGGCGCTAGGCGCCTTGTGGCAGGCTCAGAGTTCGACCATCACGTTGCCCCGCTGGTCGATCTTCACCTTGTAGCTGGGCAGCGCGTCGGTCGCCGGGCCCCGTAGGACGGCGCCGGTGGTCACGTCGAACTGCGAGCCGTGGCACGGGCAGGTAACCGTCGTCCCCTCCAGGGTCCCCTTGGCCACTGAGCAGCCCTTATGGGTGCACAGGTCGCCGATGGCGTAGACCTCGCCCTCGACCTCGGCGATGGCCACCCAGGTCTCGCACACGTCGTAGGCCACGATCCCGCCGTCGGGCAGGTTGATCTTCGGTGTCACCGTTTCGAATTCCATACCAGCTCCCTTGCTCGATAGCCGTCCTTTACTTCCCCGTCTGTCCGGGGCGCGGGCGTACACCGCCCATAGGGTAGGTTCCCTCCGCAGGACCATACTCTCGTGTTTTGCTGGCCGAACCCCGGCCCGGCCGTTCTCGGGCGGGTGCCGGGGGGGAAGGCGGGGTTGTGCTGATGGCGGAACGCACCTGTGACGTGGTGGTGATCGGGGCCGGTCCCACCGGGGAGAACGTGGCCGATCGGGCAGTGAAGGGCGGCCTGAGCGCCATCCTGGTCGAGGCGGAGCGGCTCGGCGGTGAGTGCTCGTTCTGGGCGTGCATCCCGAGCAAGGCGATGCTCCGGCCGCCGGCTGCCCTTGAGTCTGCACGCGCCGTTGCGGGGGCCCGGGAGGCGGTGACCGGGTCGCTGGACGCCGCCGCGGTGTTCGGGCGGCGGGACACCTTCGTCCACCACTGGGACGACGCCAGCCAGTACGACTGGGCGACCGGAACGGGCATCGAGGTGATCCGGGGCCACGGCCGGCTGGCGGGGGAGCGCCGGGTCGCGGTGACCGGCGCAGACGGTACGGTGACCGGGCTGGAGGCCCGGCAGGCGGTCGCGGTGTGCACCGGAACCACGGCGGCCATCCCGCCGATCCCGGGCCTGGCCGAGGCCAAGCCATGGATCAGCCGGGACGCCACCAGCTCCCACCAGGCTCCCCGCCGGCTGGCGATCATCGGCGGCGGGGTCGTCGGCTGCGAGATGGCGACCGCCTGGTCGAGCCTTGGCTGCGAAGAGGTCACGATCCTCCAGAAGGACACCCGGCTGGTCCCGGCGCTCGAGCCGTTTGCCAGCGATCTGCTGCGGGCTGGCCTGGAGGCAAAGGGGGTCCGGGTTGTCACGGAGGCTATGGTGGCGTCGGTGTCCCGGCACACCGGCGGCGGGCCGGCGACCATATCGGTCTCCAAGCCCGCCGAGACGCTGGAGGTCGACGAGATCCTGGTGGCAGCCGGAAGGTCGCCGGTCACCTCCGACATCGGGCTGGAGACGGTGGGGTTGGAGCCCGGGTCGTGGCTGGCGGTCGACGAGACCATGCGGGTGCCCACCGTTGCCGGGGGCTGGCTCTACGCCGCCGGCGACGTGAACCACCGGGCGCTGCTGACCCATATGGGCAAGTACCAGGGCCGGGTCTGCGGCGACGTGATCGTGGCTCGTTCCGAGGGTGACCCGGTGGACGGCCCGGCGGCCTGGAGCCGGTTCGCGGCCACCGCCGACCACAGCTGCGTCCCCCAGGTGATCTTCTCCTCGCCCGAGGTCGGCGCGGTCGGTTTCTCCGAGGCTGAGGCAACCCGGCGGGGCCTGCGGGTGCGCGGGGTCGGCTACGACATCGGCAAGGTTGCCGGGGCGAGCCTGTTCGCCGATGGGTACCGGGGGCGCGCCAAGATGGTGGTCGACGAGGACCGCAAGGTCATTGTGGGGTTCACGATGGTGGGCATGGGCGTGGGCGAGATGGTGCACGCCGCGACGATCGCCATCGCTGGCGAGGTCCCGCTCGACCGCCTGTGGCACGCGGTCCCCTCGTACCCGACCATGAGCGAGCTCTGGCTGCGACTGCTGGAGAGCTACGGCCAGTAGTGTGGCTGGTGAGGCCCGGGCTGACAAGGCCCGAACAGGCCCCCGTTTGACGCCAACTACAACCAACGTCTGGCCGGCAGGCCGCTCGCCTGCAACGGCGACGGTCCGGTCAGGCTGCCGACGGCTCAGGCCGCAGCGCTGCCGGCCCCGGGCTCGCCCGCCACGACGTCCGGGCACTGGCAGGCCTGGGTGATCGAGGGTTGCGTCGTCGGGGCCACGGTGGCCGACCTGCGGATCGTCGCCAGGGCGATCAGGCCCCCGGTGGCTGCCAGGGCGGCGGCGATCACCATCGTCGCCTTATAGCCGCTGGTCAGCGCCGGCGCCGTCGCCGTGCTCAGGTGGACGACCGTCGGCAGTACCGCCACCGCCAGCAGGCCGGCCAGCCGGGCGACCGCGTTGTTGATCGCCGATCCGACCCCGAGGTGCGCCTCGTCGACGGCGGCCAGGACCGCCGCGGTCAGCGGGGCGACCGTGACCGAGAGCCCGAACCCGAACAGCGCCAGGCCCGGAAACACCGAGCTCAGGTAGTGCGACCCGGGGTGCACTCCGGTGAGCAGCAGGAACCCCCCGGCGACGATCAAGGGCCCCAGGGTCATCGGGATCCGGGGACCGATCTTCTGCGCCAGGGCGCCGAAGCGGGCGGAAAGCGCCAGCATCATCGCCGTGACGGGGAGCAGCGAGACCCCGGCAGCAAGCGCCGAGTAGCCCATCGCGTCCTGCAGCTCCAGCACCAGCAGGAAGAACATCACCCCCAGCCCGGCGTACACCGCCAGGGTGGTGAGGTTCGCCCCAGTGAACTGCCGCGACCGGAACAACCCGGGCGGCATCATCGGCTCCCGCCGGCGGGTCTCGACGGCGAGGAAGGAAACGAGGGCGACGGCGCCGATCCCGCCGGCGACCAGCTGGGCGGCACCGAAGTCCCGGGCCCCCTCGATCACCGAGTAGCAGATCCCCGCCAGCCCGAGCGTCGCCAGGCACCCGCCCGGAACGTCGATGTGGTGCTCGCCGGCCTCCCTGCTCTCGGGGACGTGGCGCTGGGCGAGGCCGGCGGCGACCGCGGCGATGGGCACGTTGATCAGGAACACGTAGCGCCACGAGCCGATGTCGACCAGCCACCCGCCCAGGAACGGTCCCACCGCGGTGGAGACCCCGGACAACCCGGACCAGGCCCCAACCGCCCGTGAGCGGTCCTCCGGGGCGAAGGTTGCCGAGATGATCGACAGCGAGCTGGGCACCAGCAGCGCCCCGGCGACGCCCTGGGCCGCCCGGGCGGCGATCAGCACCCCGGTGCCCGGGGCTGCCGCCGACAGCGCCGAGAGGGCGCCGAAGCCGAGCAGCCCGGCGACGAAGATCTTCCGGCGGCCGAACAGGTCGCCCAGCGACCCGCCGAGCAGCATCAGCGCGGTCATGGTGATCAGGTAGGAGTCCAGCGTCCACTGCAGCCCGGCGACCCCGGCGTGGAGGTCACGGCCGATCGCCGGGAGGGCTACGTTGACGACGGTCCCATCGAGGAAGGCGATCCCGGAGCCGAGGACCGTCGCGGCGATGACCCAGCGGGCGGTCGGGGTTCCCATCCGGATCCCGGCCGCTGGGGACGCCGTGGCCATGGGTGGGTCAGCCCTCTTCCGGCCCGGCCTCGTCGGGCGACACCTTGGCGATCACCGAGATCGTCCCGTCGACCTCCAGCACCGCGGTGCGGACCTGGCTGAGGTCGGTCAGCCCGTAGGCGCGCAGCGCGGCGTCGAGGTCCGCCATGGTCAGCCGCTGGCGCCGCAGCCGGTCGGCCATCAAGCGGCCGTTGTAGATCAGCAGCGACGGCGAACCCGTGATCAGCCGTTCCGCCGCCGCCGACCGCAGCATCAACCGGGTCAGCAGCCACGCGGTGAGCACGACCGTCGCCGAGGTCACCAGACCTATGGAGAGGTTGCCCTTGCCGGCGGTCATGGCGTTCTGCACGGCGTTGGCCAGCGCCATCAGCATCGCCAGGTCGTACACGTTGATCTGCGACGCCTCCCGCTTGCCGAACAGCCGCAGGGCGGTGCCGATGACGGCGAACACGATCACTGTCTTGGCCGCCTGGACGGCAAGGTCGCTTGGGCTTACCGGAGGCAGGCTCACCGCATCACTCCAGCCGGAATGCCTTGAAGTGGTGCCGGGTCCGGCGGATCTCACTGCCGCTGGGCACGATGCTGACCGTCCCGTCGACCTCGAGCACGGCCAGCGCCGCCTCGGACGGGTCCTCCAGGCCGTGCTCGCGCAGGGCCGCCATCAGTTGGTCGGTCGTGATCCCCTGGCGCCGGCACGTCTTCGTCAGCACGACCCCGTCGTGGATCAACAGCACCGGCTCGCCGACCAGCAGGTGCTCGACCCGGCCCGACCGGGCGACGACCTCGTTGACCGCCCGGTTCCCCACCAGCAGGACGGCTGCGGCCACCAACCCGCCGGCCAGGGTGGTGTCGGTCCCCAGCATGGCGTTCTGGACGGCGTTGCCCAGGATGACGATCATGACGAAGTCGTAGAGGCTCATCTGGCCGAGCTCGCGCTTGCCGAGCAGCCGCAAGCCGACGATCAGGAAGAGGTAGATGAGCGCCGTCTTGCCGGCGATGATGAGCGCACCGGTCCCGGAGGGATGGTCAAAGATGCGGTGGATCATGGCGCCGGCACCCCTATCCCGTCCCGCTGGGCTCATGGCCCTCGCGGGCCCGCTCACGGTCATTATGGCGGCGGGACAGGGGCTATCCGCGCACCGGATCGGCGAATTGGCGGTCGTGGCGGGCACGACCGCCGGCATCTACCTGTTCCTCGTGGTCATGCTCCGGGTCTTCGGGCGCCGCCAGCTGGGCCAGCTGACCGTCGTCGACCTGCTCGTGGTGCTGTTGCTCGGTTCCACCGTCGAGACGTCGATGATCCACGGCGACGTGTCGCTCGCCGCCGGCCTGGTCAGTGCCGGGACGCTGCTGGTGATGAACCGGTTGCTGACGTTGATCCTGCTGCGGTCGAAACGGTTCGCCCACCTGGTCGCTGGCGGGCCGGTGCTGCTCGTCCACGAGGGGGTCCCGGTCCCCAGCCACCTCCGGCGGGCGGGGATGACTGCCCAGGACCTGCTGGAGGCGCTCCGCGACCGCGGCTACGAGGGCCTCGGCGGGGTCCGCGAGGCAGTGCTGGAGACCGACGGCAGCGTCAGCGTCGTGCCGGCCAGGCGGCACCCGCCGGAGCCACCCGCCAGCGGGCCTACGACGACGAGATCGTGATCGAGTAGATGTAGACCGTCGGCACCGGCATCGACTTCTCACCCTGCGAGTTGGCCACGGTCGGTGCGCTGTTGAGGTTGGCCACCGTCGTGTCCAGTCCCGAGGTCACGTGACCCAGGATCGAGTAGTCGGGCTGGTAATTGCTCGCCACGTTCGGGGCATTGGGAACGACGAAGAACTGGCTTCCCGCCCCGCCGTTGGTGCCGGCGTTGGCGAACGCCACCGTGCCCGGGCTGTAGGAGACCCCCGACGGGACCTTGTCGGTCACCTGGTAGCCGGGCCCGCCGCTACCGTTGCCCGCCGGGTCCCCGCCCTGGATAGCGAAGTTGTTGACGATGCGGTGGAAGGTGAGCCCGTTGTAGAAGCCCTTGTCTGCCAGGTAGACGAAGGAGTTCACCCCGTTCGGCGTGTCCTTCTGGTCGAGGGTCATCGTGAACACACCGCACGAGGTGTCGACCGTGGCCACGTAGGTCTTGGCCTGCGAGATCGTCATCGCCGGGGCGGAGGACTGGTTGACCGGGGTCGCCGTCTCGGTTGGTTTGGCCGTCGAGCAACCTGCCCCGGCCGCCGCCGCCCCGCCTGACGCCCCCGGTGTGGGTGTGGCCGCCGCGCTGGGCGACGGCGCCGACGTGGGGCTGGCACTGGCGGTGGCCGTCGGGGTTCCGCCGGTGGTCGCCACGTTGGTCGGCTTCGACTTGTTGGTGATGAAGTGGTACGCGATGAACGCCAGGCCCACCAGCACAGCGATCCCGAGCACCAGGTTCAGGTTCCGCTGCCGCCGCTTCTTTGCCGCCAGCGCCTCTGCTTCGATCCGGGCCTGGCGGCCCTGCTTCTTCCGTGCGCGCTTTTCTGCCTTGCCCAACGGTCGGACCCCCTGTGTGGGTAGAAGGGCGGGCTCGGAACCTCAGGCGTTCAGGATGCCGAGCACAAGGCCATCAAGGATATCTTTCTCGGACACCTGCACGCCCGGGAACGACCACCGGGCCAGCACCCGGGTCAGGATGGCGCAGCCGGCGACGATGACGTCGGCCCGGCCCGGCGGTAGCGGGGCCAGCTGTTCCCGCTCGGCATTGGTCATCGCGGCGAGCCGGCGGTACAGGCCCTGGATGGTGGCGACGTCGAGGTAGCTGCCGTGGACCGCCGCCGGGTCGTAGTGGTCCAGCCCGAGCTGGATGGCCGCCAGCGAGGTCACGGTCCCGGCCACCCCTACGAGGGCGGCCCCGTCGCCCAGTTCCATCGGCGCGGCGGCGAGCACCTCGTCGATCCCGGCCTCCATCGCCGTGCATTCCGCCACGGTGGGTGGGTCCCCCGGGTGGTAGCGCTCGGTCACCCGCACGACACCGACGGGCAGCGAGATCCCCCCGTCGAGGCCCGGCCCATCCGGCCCGGTGTGCCCGCCGGCGAACTCGGTCGAGCCCCCGCCGATGTCGCACACCAGGTACCGGCCGGCGCCCAGGTCCTGGGTCGCGCCGGTGAACGACAGCGACGCCTCCTCCTCGCCGGGGATCACCTCCAGATCGACCCCGGCCGCCGCCCGGACGGCGGCGATCAGCTCGGCCCGGTTCGCCGCCTCCCGGACCGCGCTGGTACCGGCGACCCGGGTCCGCTCGACCGCAAAGCCCTGGCAGATCTCGGTGAACGTGGTGATCGCCGACACCGTGCGCCCGATGGCATCGGGGGCAAGCCGGCCGCTGGCATCGACCCCCTGGCCGAGCCGGGTGAAGATCAGCCGGCGGTCGAGCTCGCTCACCTCGCCGTCGGCAGCGTCGACCACCAGCATCCGGGTCGTGTTGGTGCCCACGTCCATGGCGGCGAGGCGCCGCCCGGCAACACTCATAGGCACGGGCTCGCCGGGTCGGCCCAGCCCAGTTCCTCCAGGACCGCGGCGCCCACCGGGTTGTCGCCGCTCACCAGCTGGTGGGCCGTGTGGGCGTGCAGGCACTTGACCCGGCCCCCGCAGGTCCCCCCCCCGCCCGGGTGACCCCGCTCGGCGCCTGGCAAGGGCGAACCGGCATCGCGCCGGGCGACGTAGGCGGTGGTCGACCGGGCCAACCACGCGGCGAGCTCCGGCTCGGCCCCCAGCCGCTCGTTGAAGCCCGCCATCCAGCCGCCCGCTTCCAGCCGGCCCGCCGCCTTGTTGAGCGCGCGGCAGGTCAGCCACCACATGGTCGGGAACGGGGTGCCGTCGTCCAGCCGGGGCGACGTCTCGATCACCTGGGGCAGGCCGCAGCCGCACCGGCGGGCCACCGTCCACTGCCCCCGGGGCGGCCGCCCGATCTGCGCGGAGACGGCCGCCCGGTCGGCGTCGGAAGGCTCAGGGCGTCCGTTGGGACGGAGCGGCTCCCGCTGGCCGGTCACGCTGCACCAAATCCCGGAACGGGCGTCCAAACGAGGGCGCGTGTCACCCGCCGATCAGCTCCCAGTGAAAAACGGGGCCGGGGCGGCCGTGCTACGGGCGCTTCGAGTCGCGATGGCGCCGCACGTCGGCGAGGCGTTCCTGCGACTGGCGCATGAATCGCTTCAGCTTCGCCTCGAACTCGGGGTCGCGATCACCCTTGCGAGGCGGGTGGGCCTGCCACGACGGATCAGCTTGCTTGATCGAGAGATCGATCTTGCCGTCCTCCTTGATGGCAACCACCTTGACCGTGACCTTGTCACCTTCATGGAGATGGTCTCGGATGTTCCTGACATAGTTTCGGTCGACTTCCGAAATGTGAACCAAGCCGGTTTCGCCGCCACCCAGCTGCACGAACGCTCCGAAATCTGCGATCCGAATGACCGTCCCCTCAGCAATTGCTCCTACTTCTGCCAAGTACCCTCCGCTCTGTCCTAGATGCGCGTCAGTTGACACCACCACACTAACCTAACCCTGGGGGAAACGAAGCAGCCACGTGGTGCATTCCCCGCTCCCCACCCGCTTCGCCTCCCGCCCTGTTGCTGCCGGCTACTCCGCCCCGGCCCGTTGCGGCCACACCTCGTGCGGCGCCGATGCGGCGATCGAACCGGCGGGCGTGACGCCGCGGTGGACAAGCCCGACGACAACGGCCTCGATCAGCGCCTTCCAGGACGCCTCGATGATGTCGGTGGACACGCCGACGGTCATCCACGATCCCGACGCATCCGTGGTCTCGATCAGCACCCGCACAGTGGCGGCGGTGGCCGACGCCGGGTCGAGGATGTGCACCTTGTAGTCGGTCAGGTGGAAGGAGCCGATCTCGGGGTAGGTTGGCCGCAGCGCCACCCGGAGCGCCCGGTACAGGGCGTCGACCGGGCCGTGGCCCTCGGCGGCCGATACCGACCGTTCGCCGGCGATCTCCAGCCGCACCGTCGCCTCGGCCACCGGCCCGGAAGCGGCGGAGGTCGCCGAGTCCTCGACGATCGCCCGGAACGACAGCGGCTGGAAAAACTGCTGGCGCCAGCCCTGCGCCTCCCGCAGGAGGAGTTCCAGCGACCCGTCGGCGGCCTCGAACGAGTACCCCTCGAACTCCAGTTGCTTCAACCGCTCCAGGGCGGTGCCGATGGTCTCGTTGCCCATCTCCAGTTGGAGGTTGGCCGCCGCCGCCCGCAGCGTCGCCGCGCCGGACAGGTCGGAAGTGAGCAGGCGCCGGTCGTTGCCCACTGTCGCCGGGTCGATGTGCTCGTAGGCCCGGGCGGTGCGCATGACCGCGGAGACGTGGAGCCCACCCTTGTGGGCGAAGGCGAAGGTCCCGACAAACGCCCGGTGGCCCTCCGGCGGCTGGTTGGCGACCTCGCTGACGTACCGGCTGACGTCGGTCAGCTCGGCCATCCGCTCGCCGTCGAGAACCTGGATCCCCATCTTCAGCTGCAGGTTGGCGGCGACCGCCAGCAGGTCGGCGTTGCCGCAGCGCTCGCCGTAGCCGTTCACGCAGCCTTGGATCTGCGACGCCCCGGCCCGAACCGCCGCCAGCGAGTTGGCCACCCCGCACCCGCTGTCGTCATGGAAGTGGCCGCCGACGGCGACCTGCACCCGTTCGACCGCCTTGCCCACGATCTCCTCGACGTCGTGGGGCAGCGTCCCGCCGTTGGTGTCGCACAGCACGACGACCTCCGCCCCGGTCACCGCCGCGGTCTCGACGACCGACAGCGCGTACCCAGGGTCCTCGGCGTAGCCCTGGAAGAAGTGCTCGGCGTCAAAGAACACCCGCATCCCCTGGTCCCGCAACCAGCGGACCGACTCGGCGACCATGGCGATGTTCTCGTCCAGCGACACGCGCAGTGCCTCCCGGACGTGCAGCGTCCAGCTCTTGCCGACGATGCAGGCGACCTCGCAGCCGGTCTCGACCAGAGCAGCCAGCTGGGGGTCGTCGGCGCAGCTGATCCGGGGCCGGCGGGTCATCCCGAAGCAGGTGAGCACCGCCCCTGGGTGATGCTTGTGCCGTGCGGCTGCCCCCGCTCGAGCCCGTGAGAAGAACTCGGCATCCTTGGGGTTTGAGCCTGGCCAGCCGCCCTCGACGTACGGGAGCCCGGCCCGGCCCAGCCGCTCGAAGACCCGGATCTTGTCGTCGACCGACAGGGCGATCCCGGCCCGCTGGGTACCGTCGCGCAAGGTGGTGTCGTAGAGGTCGACCCGGCGTGCCTCCGGCGGAAGGCCGCTGCTCATACTGCTGCCTCCATGAGGGCGTCGCCGATCTGGCGTGTGCTCGCATCGGTCCCGGCGACCTTGCCGGCCACCGCAGCCACTGCCGCCTCGATCCGTACCGCCCCGGCCTCCTCGCCGAGGTGCCGGAGCATCAGTGCCGCCGAGATCACCGCCCCGATCGGGTTCGCCTTGCCGGTCCCGGCGATGTCTGGGGCGGACCCGTGGACCGGCTCGAAGATCGACACCGCCCCGGGCCGCAGGTTGCCGCTGCCGACCAGCCCGATGCCCCCGACCAGGCCGGCGGCGAGGTCGGAGAGGATGTCGCCGAACAGGTTGTCGGTGACGATCACCTGGAACCGGCGCGGCTGGGTGACCAGCAGCAGGGCACAGGCATCGACGTGCTGGTAGCTCGTCGTGACGTCCGGGTACCCGGCGGCGGTCTGGTCGAAGATCCGCTGCCACAGCCCGCCGGCCCGCTCCAGCACGTTCTTCTTGTGTACAAGTGTCAACGACCGGCCCTGCGCCGAGGCCAGCCCGAAGGCGTACTCGACGCAGCGCCGGATCGAGCCGGCGGTGTTGATCGACAGCTCGGTTGCCGACTGGCCGTCGGCGGACAGCTCGCCCCGCCGGCAGTACAGCCCCTCGGTGTTCTCCCGGACGATCGTGAGATCGACGTCGCCGGCGCTGACGCCGCCGAGCGCGCTGGGCACGCCGTCGAACAGCTTCGACGGGCGCAGGTTGATGTACAGGTCCAGCCGCTGGCGCAGTTCCAGCAGCAGCCCCCCCTCGAGGACGCCCGGGGCCACCCGCGGGTCGCCGACCGCACCCATCAGCACTGCCTCCTGCGACACCAGCTCCGCCAGCACCGAGGCCGGGAGGATCTCGCCGGTGCGCAGGTAGCGGTCGGCTCCGAGGTCGTAGCCGGTGGTCTCCAGGGCGAAGCCTTCGGCCGCCCCCGCCGCCTCCAGCACCCGCATCGCCTCGGCGACCACCTCCGGGCCGATCCCGTCGCCGGGGATCAGCCCGATGTGGTGGCGGCGCACGCTCATACCCCGGCTCGTTCAGCGGCCGGCTCACCTACGAGCTTCGCCCGCAGGTAGGGCACCAGACCCCCGGCCTCGATGATGTTGCGCATGAACTCGGGGAACGGCACGGCCTGGGCGGTGACGTCCTTGGTGATGTTGCGCACAGTCCCGCTGACCAGGTCGACCTCGAGTTCGTCGCCCTCGGTGGTGATCTCGACGATCTCCCGGCACTCGACGATCGGCAGCCCGACGTTGATCGAGTTGCGGTAGAAGATCCGGGCGAAGGTCGAGGCGACGACGCAGCCGATCCCCGCCGCCTTGATCGACACCGGGGCGTGCTCCCTGGACGAGCCGGAGCCGAAGTTGTCGTCGGCCACGATGATGTCGCCCTGCTTTACCCGCATGGCGAAGGTCGGGTCGAGGTCCTCCATGCAGTGCTTGGCCAGCTCGGCGGGGTCGGTGGTGTTCAGGTAGCGGGCCGGGATGATCACGTCGGTGTCGACGTTGGCCCCCAGCCGGTGCACCTTGCCCCTGATTGCTTGGATGTCGCTCATACCAAGGCTCCGATCGACTCCGGGTGGCTGATGCGGCCGGTGATCGCCGTCGCTGCGGCGACCGCCGGGTTGGCCAGCCAGACGTCGGCGTCGCGGTGGCCCATCCGGCCGCGGTAGTTGCGGTTGGACGTGGACAGGCAGCGCTCGCCCGGGCCGAGAACGCCCATGTACCCGCCGAGGCACGGCCCGCACACGCCGGCGGCGACCGCCGCCCCAGCGTCCGCGAACACCTGGATCAGGCCCTCGTGCAGCGCCTGCTGGTAGAGGTCCTGAGTGGCCGGGATCACGATCAGCCGGATGTTCGAGGCCACCTTGCGGCCGTCGAGCATCGCCGCCGCGGTCCGCAGGTCCTCCATGCGGGCGTTGGTGCACGACCCGATGAACACCTGGTCGACCTCCTGGCCCTCGACCTCGCTGACCGGCACCGCCCGCGAGGGCAGTGACGGCTGGGCGACCATCGGCTCCAGGGCGGCGACGTCGACCTCCAGCGTGCGGGCGAAGGTGGCGTCGGGGTCGGAGACCACGGCGTCGAACGGACGCTCCCGGTGGTGGACCGCCTGCCGGCTGCGGACGTAGTTCACGGTGACCTCGTCGGGCGGGACGATGCCCGACTTGGCGCCGCCCTCGATTGCCATGTTGGTGAGGGTCAGCCGGCTCTCCATCGAGAGATGGGCGATCGTGTCGCCGGTGTGCTCCATCGCCATGTACAGGGCGCCGTCGTCGCCGATCTCGGAGATGACCTTCAGGATCATGTCCTTACCGACCACCCACCGCCCCGGCTTGCCCGAGTACACGATCTTCAGGGTCTCCGGCACCCGCAGCCAGATCTCGCCGGTGGCCAGCACCCCGGCCAGGTCGGTCGATCCGACCCCGGTCGAGAAGCAGCCGAGCGCGCCGTAGGTGCACGAGTGCGAGTCGGCCCCGATCACCACGTCGCCGGGGGCGACCAGGCCGTCCTCGGGGAGCAGGATGTGCTCGATCCCGGCCCGGCCGATCTCGTAGAAGTGGGTGATGTCCTGCTCGTGGGCGAAGGTGCGCATCCGCATCCCGAGCGAGGCCGAGGCGATGTCCTTGGCCGGCACGAAGTGCGACGGGACCAGGGCGATACGGTCCTTGTCCCACACTTTGGGCACGCCGATCTTGCGGAAGGCGTCGATCGCCATCGGGGCGGTGATGTCGTTGGCCATCGCCAGGTCGGCCTTGGCCATCACCAGGTCGCCCGGCCGTACCGACTCCTTCCCGGAGTGCCGGGCAAGGATCTTCTCGGTGATCGTCATCCCCATTTATGGTGCCTCCACTCTCTGGACCGGGCCGGTCGACACCGCCCGGTTGACCGCGTTCAGGTAGGCCCGGGCCGAGCCCTCGACGATGTCGGTCGAGATGCCCCTGCCGGTGTAGAAGTTGCCGTCGAGCTCGATGCCGACCGTGATCTCGCCGAGGGCGTCGGTGCCGCCGGTGATCGCCCCGACCTTGAACGACACCAGCCGGGCCTCCAGGCCGACCGCCCGGGCGATCGCGCTGCAGGCGGCGTCGACCATGCCGTCGCCGAGCGCCGATTCCTCGATCGACTGGCCGTTGTGGCGTACCCGCACGGTGGCGGTGGGGGACAGGTGGGTACCCCCGGCGACCTGGATCGACTCGAGCGTGAAGACCTCCTCGACGGTGGCCAGCTCGTCGGTGACGATGGCGACCAGGTCGGCGTCGGTCAGCTGCACCTTGCGGTCGACCAGGTCCCGGAACCGGGCCCAGGCCCGGTCGAGGGCCTCTCCGGTCAGCTCGTAGCCCAGGTCGGCCAAGGTCTTGGCGAAGGCGTGGCGGCCGGAATGCTTGCCCAGCACGATCCGGTTGGAGTCCCAGCCGACCGAGGTGGCGTCCATGATCTCGTAGGTCAGCCGGTCCATCAGCACGCCGTGCTGGTGGATGCCCGACTCGTGGGCGAAGGCGTTGGCCCCCACGATCGCCTTGTTGGGCTGCACCGGGTACCCGGTCAGCATCGAGATCAGCCGGGAGGTGCGGACGATCTGCTGGGTCGTGATGTTGGTCGACACGCCCATCGAGGAACCCCGGGTGTGGATCGCCATGATCACCTCTTCCAGCGAGCAGTTGCCCGCCCGCTCGCCGATGCCGTTGATCGCCCCTTCGACCTGGCGGGCCCCGGCCCCGATCCCGGCGATGGCGTTGGCGGCGGCGATCCCCAGGTCGTCATGGGTGTGGGTCGACCAGATGACGTCGCCCGCACCCTCGCAGTTCTCCATCAGGTAGCGGAACAGCTCGGCGTATTCGGTGGGCAGCGCGTAGCCGACGGTGTCCGGGACGTTGCAGGTGGTGGCCCCGGCCCTGATCGCGGCCGAGTACACCGTCACCAGGAAGTCGGGATCGCTGCGGGTGGCGTCCTCCGCTGAGAACTCGACGTTGCCGGTGTAGCCCTTGGCCCGGGTGACCCCGGAGATCGCCGCAGCCAGCACCTGGTCCGGGGTCATCCTGAGCTTCTTCTCCATGTGGATCGACGACGTGGCGATGAAGGTGTGGATCCGGGCCCGCTGGGCGGCCTTGATCGACTCCCAGGCCCGGTCGATGTCGCCCGGGGTCATGCGGGCCAGGGCGGCGATGACCGGCCCCTTGACGTTGGCGGCGACGGCGGCCACGGCGTCGAACTCGGCGGGCGAGTTGACCGGGAAGCCGGCCTCGATGACGTCGACGCCCAATGCGGCCAGCTGGATGCCGATCTCTACCTTCTCTTTCGCCGACAGGTTGATGCCCGGCGACTGCTCGCCGTCGCGCAGGGTGGTATCGAAGATGCGTACCTGGTCAGGCATTGGGTCTCTCCTCTTGGTGTCGGTGGGATGCGGCTCGTTCCCTGCTGGGCGGTGGCCCCGAGCCGCTTCCTTACGGCAGCGCTCGAGGCCCGAGAAGGGAGAGCAGGTACCGACAGCTGGGGGTTCCGCCCCCAGCGACCCCCGAAAGCACCCTTCGAGGAGTGGCGTTCACGGGCTGTTCCATTGCCACAGTATGCGCTTGTGTCATCGCCGCTTCAGCCACGGCACAGTCGGGGGCTCTGCCCCCGACGGCCCCC
>DAIQBQ010000029.1:0-16027 GCA_036781065.1 Actinomycetota bacterium | reverse complement strand
CCGAACGGGAGGGCGGTCGTCTCGATCAGCACCCGGGCTGTCTGCGCCCGCTGCGACCGGGCCAGGGCCAGCGGCGGGGCGCCCACCGCCTCCACGACGACCCGGTGCAGGTGCCGTTCGCTGATCGCCAACCGGCGGGCGAGCCCGCCCACCCCCTCCCGGTCGATCACCCCGTCGGCGATCAGCCGGACCGCCCGCCCGGCCAGGTCGACCCGGGTGTCCCACTCCGGGGAACCGGGGATGGCGTCGGGCCGGCACCGCTTGCACGCCCGGAACCCGGCGAGCTGAGCGGCAGCGGCTGACTTGAAGAAGGTGACGTTGGCTGCCTTGGGGCGCACCGGGGTTGGGCAGCTCGGCCGGCAGTAGATGCCCGTCGTGCGAACGCCGACGATGAACCAGCCGTCGAAGCGGGCGTCGCGGCTGGCGACTGCCTGGTAGCACAGATCGAAATCCCGGTCGAAGCGCAGCGCAGGAAAGCTCATGCAGCCATCTTGGCTCAGGTGCGGCGGCGGTTCTAGTGGAAATCGGACAGCCGCGTGGGCCCTCAGCGCAGGCGCTGGATGGTGCCCGCGGGCGGCGGCGGGACCGCTCCCGGGTGCAGGACCGAGGCCAGGATCTCGACGCCGTCGACCAGGCGGGGGCCGGGCCGGGAAAAGTAGCCGTTGGCGTCGACGGCGTAGATCTGGCTCGCGCTCGCCAGCTCTGGCCACTGCAGCAATGCCTGCCCCTCTTTGGTGGCGGCCTCGAGGCCGTACCCGCAGGGCATGAACACGACGGTCTCGGCCCGGGCGTCGCCGATCGCGGCCGGGGTCATCCGGACCGACGGGCGGCCCGGCTCGGCGAGCAGGCAGGCGCCGCCGGCCAGCCGGATCATCTCCGGGACCCAGTGACCGGCGTTGAACGGAGGGTCGCTCCACTCAAGCGCCAGCGTACGGGGCGGCGGCAGGCCGGCAACCGCACGTTGGACGGCGGCCAGGCGTTCGTGGAGCCCGTCGACGAGGTGTTCGGCCGCCGGACCGGTCCCGGTCAGGCGTCCCAGCCGGAGGACTGTGCCGAGGACTTCCTCGAGCGAACCCGGGTCCAGCGACACCACGTTGGCCGGCGAGCCGAGCAAGGCCAGTGCCTCCTCGACCTCGCCAGACGGGAGCGCACACACCGAGCAGAGGTTCTGGGTGATGACGAGGTCAGGCTCGATCGACGCCACCGCCTCGTGGTCGAGCCGGTAGAGCGAGTGGCCGTCACTCAGGCTGGCCGAGACCAGCCGGTCGATCTCCGCCGGCTCGGCGGCCGTAGGGAGTGCTGAGTGGAGGAGGACCGGCTTGGTCCTGGCCTCGGCCGGCCAGTCGCACTCGTGGGTGACGCCAAGGACGTCGTCGCCGAGACCGAGGGCGAAGAGGATCTCGGTGGCCGAGGGCAACAGCGAGACGATTCTCACTACGCCGAGGATAGTGGTCCCGGCGCCTTAGGGGAAGGGGCGGTCCAGGAACCTGCTTGGTGTGATTTTTGCCCGGATACCGGGCAAAAACAGGCATGCACCCGGCGCAACGCCGCGCAATTCAGGCCGGGAACGCCTCGTCGATGGCGGCGATCTCCTCCGCGGTCAGCACCAGGTCGCCCGCGGCGGCGTTCTCCTCGGCATGGTCGATGCTCGAGGCCTTCGGGATCACGAACGAGTCCGGCTGGCGCAGCAGGAACGCCAGGGCGACCTGGCGCGGGGTGGCGCCGTGGCCGGCGGCGATCGACTCCAGCACCGGGCTCCGCCGCGGGAAGCTGCCCTGGCCAAACGGGCTGTAGGCGACCAGGGCCACGGCGTGCGCCTCGCAGCGGGCAATCAAGTCCCGCTCCGGAGCGCGGTCGCTCAGGTGGTACTGCACCTGGTTGCAGGCGATGGCTCCCGGCCCGGCCAGGGCAACGGCGTGGTCCAGGCCCTCGGCCCCGAAGTTCGACACCCCGAACGCCCAGATCGATCCCTCCTCGACCAGCGCGTGAAAGCCGGCGAGCGTCTCCTCGAATGGGTGGCGGCTCGGCCAGTGCAGCAGGTAGCAGTCCAGGTAGTCGGTGTGCAGGTGGCGCAGGCTCCGGTGGCAGGCCTCGATGGTGGCCGCCCGCGAGGCGTTCTCCGCCAGCACCTTCGACACGATGAACACCTCGTCCCGGCGCCCGCCGACCGCCTCGGCGACCACCTCTTCGGCGGCTCCCCGCCCGTACATCTCGGCGGTGTCGATGTGAGTCATGCCCAGATCGATGCCCCGCCGGAGTGCCGCCACCGACGACTCCCGGGTCCGCTCGGAGGTCCACGTCCCCTGCCCGATCACCGGAACCGGCACGCCGGTCGGCCCGAACGCTCGCTGGCGCATCAGTCCGACCCGTCTTCTTCCTCGGCGTATGGGGGCACCTCGTCGATCGCCCACACCGTGCATCGCCCCTCGCCGGGGAGGGTGAAGTACACCCGCAACGACGGGGCGGGCCACTCGGTACGCACCACCGAGAGCCTGGTCCCCGGAACCCGGTGCACCCCGTCCGGCCAGCGGGCCAGCGCCCACTCGATGCCGGCGAACACGTCTCCGGCTCGTGGATAGCTTGCCCTCAGCTCCGAAGTAGCGCACTCGTAGGACACCGACCGCAGCGTCCGCTCGCCAGGCCCCACGCCCGCATCCGGAGACGACCCGGCGCCCGCCGGGCGCCGGGGAGCCCCGGTCAGACCCCGCTCGGCGGCGACCGCCGCTCCTCGCTGCAGGTCCGCCCGGGCCGGCACCGCCGAGGACAGGAAGATCGAGTGGTAGGGGATCTCCTCGCGTTCGGCGGCCAGCTGCCAGCCGAGGACGTTTGCGTGCGAGTGCCCGGCCAGCGCCGCGCACACCTCATGGACCATCTGGAGCGCGGTGCTGCCAATGACCCCAGGCGCGGGAGCCCGGAGCGGCACCAGCCGTGTTTGCACGTATCCCAGATACCCGACCTGGTGGAGCGTCGCATCGCCGGCTTCGACCAGCCCCCGCCGCACCGCCAGGATGCCCCGCGGCGCCGGCCCCCGGGGCAGCCGATCGTAGACCGCTCCGCTGATCGGCGTGCCGTGCCGCTTGTAGTGGAGCAGGTCGCTGAAGAACAGCGCCTTGTTGAGCTTGGTCGCCCCGTAGCCGGGGCTGGCCGACAGGTCGCCGGCGGCCAGCAGGACGAGCTCGGCAATCGGCGCCCGGCCCGGCTCGCTCAAAGCCCGGAGCCGGCCAAGGCGTCGCCGCAGCGGCAGGAGCGGGGAGCGGGGATCCGCCCGATCAACTCGGCCAGGAAGCGCTTAAGCGCCTCGTTGTTGGCCCGCAGGACCTTGACGACCTCGGCGGTACTCACCGGCTCCATGCCCGCCAAGCCGACGTCGTAGTCGGTGACCAGCGACACATTGAGGCAGCACATCTCCAGCTCCCGGGCCAGCACCACCTCGGGATATTGGGTCATCCCGATCACGTCCCAACCCTGGCGGCCGTAGAAGGCGCTCTCCGCCCTCGTCGAAAACCGCGGCCCCTGGATCACGACCCCGGTGCCGGCCCCGCGCAGTGGGATGCCCAGGTCGCCCGCGACAGAAACCGCCAGCGCCCGCAACTCCGGGCAGTAGGGGTCGGCGAAGCCGGCGTGGACGACTCTCGGTCCGTCGAAGAACGTGTCGTCCCGGCCGGAGGTGCGGTCGACCAGCTGGTCGCAGACGACGAAGGTGCCCGGCGGCAGGTCGGCCCGCAGCGACCCGACGGCGCACGGTGCGATTACCCGCTCGACGCCGAGCTCCTTGAAGGCCCACAGGTTCGCCCGGAAGTTGATGCGGTGCGGCGGGACGGTGTGGCCCCGCCCGTGGCGGGGGAGAAAGGCGACCTGGTGCCCGGCGACCGCTCCGACCGCGACCGTGTCCGACGGCGGCCCGTAGGGGGTCTCGATCTCGACCTCTTCGGCGTGGTCGAGGAAAGCGTAGAAGCCCGACCCCCCGAACAGGCCCAGCTCGGCGCTCGGCACCAGGGAAACAGGGCCGGGCTAGGCCGACTTCTCGGCGGTCTTGACCGGCGACGACGACGACGAGGAGGAGGAGGAGGAGGAGGGCTTCGGAGCGGTCTCCTCCTTCTTCGCCGTGCCGTTGCCTTCCGGCTTCTCAGCGGTCTTCGGCTTGGCCGACCCGCCCGCCCGCCGGTTATCGGTCGAGTAGAAGCCTGACCCCTTGAACTGGACCATCGCCGGATGGAACACCCGGCGCAGCTGCCCACCGCACTCCTCGCAGGTTTGCAGCGGGGGGTCCGAGAAGCTCTGGAACACCTCCGTGCGGTTCTTGCAATTGATGCACTCGTATTCGTAGGTGGGCACTGCCGCGTTCTCCTGCGTCCCGATGAGACGAAACGGTTCCAACCGGACCGATATCAGTATGACAGCCGCCGTCAACGCACCGTGGTTCGCCTCCGCAAGCTGACCTGAAGGAGACCATCCAGAAAAACATCGATCTGTAAAGTTGCGCGCCCAACCCTCCGAGGAAACATAGAAGAAGCGGGGGGGCTGAGACGCGGGTTAGGAGACTGGCTTGTCGCTCCAGTCCAGGTTGTTCTTCTTTTTCACCATCGCCGTGGTGGTGCCGCTTGCCATAGCCGGGATCCTGAGTGAGCATGCGGTCGCCTCGACGCTGGCAAGCCGCGACCAGGACCGGGTACGCACGGTGACTCCGGGACTGACCGCCTTGCTCAGCCAGCAGCTCACGGCGATCCAGCCGGCAGCGTCGGCGATCGCGGCCAACCCCGCGTTCAAGTCAGCCGTGGCCAACAGCACCCACGGCGACGCCGTCGATCTCGCCGCCGCGCTGCAGGCCGGTGTGCTCCAGAACCCGCAGGGCGCGGCGAAGGGGGCGAGTCCGCTCGACTTCGCCGTGGTCGCCAACGCCCAGGGGGTGCTGATTGGAGCCGTGACCGGGACCGCCAACTACCTGCCCGGCATCATCCCGCCCACCCCCGAGCAGCTCCTGGCGCCGTCGGTCGGATCCCCGACCGGGACCAACCTGCTGGTGTCGAAGACCATCGTGCCGCTGTTCTCCGGCAATCCGCCGGCCCCGATCGGTTTGCTCGTTGCCGGCGCCTACCTCGATAACAACTTCGCCCAGAACCTGGAGGCTTCCACCGGCGTCGACGTGACGATCGTGGTGCAGGGTGAGGCCATCGCCTCCTCGGTTGGCGGGGCGGCCTCGGCGACGACGTCCTGGAAGGTCCCCGTGACCACCCGCCGGCTGACACCGTTCCACACGACGATCGGCGGCCAGGCCGCCGAGGCGGAGGTCGCCCCGCTGGTGCACGACCTCCCGGTCACGACCGTCGCGGTAGTGACCTCGTCCCCGCCGACTTCCATGAGCCAGGGCCGGGAGATCATCGCCTCGATCCTGATCGTGCTGGCCCTCGCCGCCATCGCCGCGGCGCTGCTCGGGTTCCTGCTCTCCCGGGCGATCGCCCGCCCGGTGCTCCAGCTCGCGGCAGCCGCCGACTCCATCGCCGAGGGCAACTACGATTCGTCGATCCAGGTCCGCTCGGGCCACGAGGTCGGCCGGCTCGCCGACGCGTTCAACGCCATGGCCGGCAAGCTGTCCGCCCACATCGCCCAGCTCAGCGAGTCGCGTGAGGAGCTGAAGCGGTCGCTGACCCGGTTTGGCGAAACTCTCCGCTCGACCCACGACCTGGACAAGATCCTCCAGGTCGTGCTGGACACCAGCGTTGATGCCCTGCGGGCAACCGGGGGCGTGCTGCTGGTCGTGAACCCCGAGGAGGCATTCGCCGGGCAGCTGACCGTCGCCGCCGCCCGGGGGGTTGCAGCCGATGGGCTGGTGCTGCGGGAAGGCGAGGGGATCGCCGGGGCGGTGGCGCTTACCGGGGAACCGATACGGCTACCCGACGCCGACCTGGCTGGGCCGCCGCCGCCGCTGCTGGAGCCAGAATCGGAGCCGGAGGGGCCGGGCGCGGCCGCTCGACCCAGCACGGCGGACGTCGTTCTCGACCTCGAGTCCCCGAGGGTCCCGACCACGCCCAGCGTGAACGGCCACACCGAGATCGCCGCACGCCGCCCGGTCGGGGCTGCGCCGGGCCGCCGCCGGCTCGCCGAACCGTCCCCGGCCGAGCCGCCGTTCCGGACCGGCATCTGGGTGCCTGTCTTCGCCCAGGGCCGGATCTTCGCCGTGCTCGCCCTGTTTGACCGGGAGGACGGCGGCTTTTTCACCTCCCGGGACCTGGACACGGTGATGTCGCTGTCCGACCAGGCCGGCGTCGCCATCGACAACGTCGTCCTCCACGAGGAGGCCCAGCGGCTGGCGATCACCGACGGCATGACCGGCATCTGGAACCGCCGCTACTTTCAACTGCGCTTCGATCAGGAGCTGGACCGGTCCGCCCGGTTCCGCCGGCCGTTCTGCCTGCTGCTGTGCGACATCGACGACTTCAAGGTGGTCAACGACAGCTACGGCCACCCGGTCGGCGACGCCGTCCTCATCGAGCTGGCCCGGCGCATCCGCTCCGAGGTCCGGGACATCGACGTGCTGGCCCGCTACGGCGGCGAGGAGTTCGTGCTGATCCTGCCGGAGACCGATGCCGACGGTGGCCAGCGGGCGGCCGAGAAGATCCGGCGCCGCATCGGCGACTCGCCCTTTGCCCGCGACCGCCAGATCCCGGTGACGATCTCGGTTGGCATCGGCTGCTTCCCGCGGGCGGGCACCGACCAGACGGCGCTGCTGCGGGCGGCTGACGTCGCTCTGTACCAGGCCAAGGCCGCGGGCAAGGACCGGGTCGTCCTCTACCAGGCGACCGAGGCCGAGGAGGGGCGGCCGACGCACGTCGGCTGAGCGGGCCGCCCAGGCGGCTGCGCCGGCACGGAGCCCGTCGCGCCGGCCCGGAGCCCGTTGCGCCGATCCCTGGGTACGATTGGCCCATGCCCGTACGAAAAGGAGTCATCCCCGTCGCCGGGTTCGGCACCCGGTTCCTGCCGGCCTCCAAGGCGGTCCCGAAGGTGCTGATGCCGATCGTCGACCGCCCGGTCATCCAGTACGCCGTCGAGGAGATGGCCCGGGCGGGCATCGAGCAGGTTTGCTTCGTCATGTCGCACGGGCAGGGGGCGATTGCCGATCACTTCTCGCCCGCCCTTGAGCTCGAGGCCGCCCTTGAAGCCAAAGGCAAGGACGACGTGCTGGCAGCGATCCGGGCGCCCGAGGATTTGGCCGACATCTTCTACGTGCTCCAACCCCGCCCGCTCGGCCTCGGCCACGCGGTTCGGTGCGCCCGCCAGTTCGTCAACGAGGAACCGTTCGCGGTCATCCTGCCCGACGAGTTGTTCGACCCCGCCGACAACTTCCTCGCCGGGATGACCGAGGTCTTCGAGGACCGGTCGGCGAGCGTCGTCGCCGGCATGGAGGTGCCTCACGAGCAGATCTCACGCTACGGCGTGCTCGACCCGGAGGACCCTGAGGCAGACCCGATGCGGATCCGGACCCTGGTCGAGAAGCCACCGGTCGACGAGGCTCCCTCGGACATCGCCATCGTCGGGCGATACGTGCTCGACGGGTCGGTGATGGACGCCCTGGCCAAGGTCGAGCCCGGGGCGATCGGCGAGATCCAGCTGACCGACGCCCTCGACATGCTGGCCGCCCAGGGCCGCCTCTACGGGACCCGCTACCGGGGGCGGCGGTGGGACGTGGGCAACCTGGGTGGTTTCCTGCGGGCGAACTTCGACCTCGCCGCGGAGCGGCCGGAGCTGGCCTGGACCGTTGCCGGCACGCCGGGCGAGCCGGCCCGGGCGGGGAGCTGAGGGGTTTTCGTGGATCCTTCGGTTCCTGCGCTTTCCCATGTCGGCCCCGAGGGCGACGCCCGCATGGTCGATGTCTCCGGCAAGGAACCCACGGTCCGGGAGGCGACCGCTGCCGCCTTCGTGCGCATGTCGCCCGAGACGGTGGCCGTGGTGCGGGCCGGGGGGCTGTCCAAGGGCGACGCGCTCGGGGTGGCGAAGATCGCCGGGATCATGGCGGCCAAGAAGACGCCCGAGCTGATCCCGCTGTGCCACCCGCTGGCGCTGTCGAAGATCGACGTGACGCTGGAGTTGGTCGGCGAGGGGGTCGTCGTCGAGGCGACGGTGCGGACCCGGGACCGGACCGGGGTCGAGATGGAGGCGCTGGTGGCCGCGTCGGTCGCTTCGCTGACCGTCTACGACATGTGCAAGGCGGTCGACAAGGGCATTACGATCGAACAGGTGGGCCTGGTCTCGAAGATCGGGGGGAAGAGCGGGCCCTGGAACCGGTCGTAAGAGTCGCTGGCTGCCCGCTTCCCGACAATGCTTGGCTAAGACGGTAAACTAATTCTTCCGCGGCTCTTCTCTATGGCGGCCATACGTAGTAAAATCTGCCCGTTTCATCGGTCGCTTTGCCAACTCGGGGGGGAGGAGGGAGCGCCTATGTCCCGACCCGTCATATCGCCCGTAGACGGCACGGAGTTCACCAGCCCAATGACGACCGAAGATCGAGAAGCGAACGTAACGGTTGACCTCCGTAGAAGTTCCTGTGGCGCCGACGCTGGGCATGCCGACTCCGGGTTTGTTGTCGAATGGCAGCTGCGGCCGCTCGCCGACTACTGCGAGCCAGTGAAGCGTGGCCGCGGCGAGAAGCCGGCCTCCATGCGGCTGGTCGAGTTGGGCTGGCAGGGGTAGGCAGCCGGTCGGCTAATCCTGCTTCGGTCGCTTGAAGTAGGCGACCACGCCGCCCACGTCCGGTGGGCTGAAGATGGCGACGAGCTCCCATCCCATGTCGCCCCAGTTGTTCAGGATCTCCGCCGCGATGTGCGGGGGGATCGGCACGGTGGCGTACTCCCATTTGGTCATCTCAGGTCTCTCCTCTCGCGCTCGGCGCCGGGGCAGGGTCCGGGGTCGGGGTCGGGCTCAGGTAAGGGGTGCCGGTTCATCGAAGCCGGTGTTGTAGGTCTGGGGGGGAAGGTAGAGCCACAGCCCGCGCTCGCTGACGTCGAGGGGTGGCTGGAGTGCGAGCGAACGCGGGTCTGGCCCGGCGCCGGTGCCTTCGTACAGCGACGCCCCCCGGTTCTGGAGTTCGTCGACGAGATCGTGGGTCGGGTGCCCGTCAAGTTCCATGCCCGCCGCCTCCTTCCGCCCTTTTTCCGCTCTTGCTGGTCCTTCTTGGTCCTTGTCAGTCCTTTTCCCGTCCCGTTCGGGCCGCCAGGTTACGACCCGTTTTGCCCGCTTTGTCGGGCGGCCCGCCGCTCGATCCACTCGATCAGCAGCCGGGTGCCCATGCCGGTTGGCCCTTTGGGGATGTGGTGCTCTGCCTCCTCGGAGCGGGCCGGCCCGGCGATGTCGACGTGGATCCAGGGCGTCGAGCCAGTGAACTCGCGGAGGAACAGGGCGGCGAAGATCGCCCCGCCCCAGCGAGTGCCGATGTTTTTGATGTCGGCCACCTCGCTGTCGCCCTGCCGGCGCAGTTCCTCGATGAACGGCATCTGCCAGACCCGCTCGCCGGTGGCGCCGGCGGCCTGCACCATTTCGGCCGCCAGCTCCGGCGACGTGGCGAAGAACCCGGCGACCTTCTTGCCGAGGGCGATCGTCATCGCCCCGGTCAGGGTGGCGAAGTCGATCATGGCGTCGGGGCGCTGCTCGGCCACCCAGGCAAGGGCATCGGCGAGGACCAGGCGGCCCTCGGCGTCGGTGTTCAGTACCTCCGAGGTGTGCCCGCCGTAGTGGCGGATCACGTCGCCCGGCTTGATCGCCCCGCCGCCAGGCATGTTCTCGGCGAGCGGCGCGGCGGCGACCACCTTGATCTTCGGGCCGAGGGCCGGGAGGGCACACATGGCGGCGACGACCGCGGCTGCTCCGGAGCAATCGGTCTTCATCGTCTCCATCGATTCGGCGGGCTTTAACGACAGCCCACCGGAGTCGAAGGTGATCCCCTTGCCGACCGCCCCGACGAAGCCCGCCGCCCCCTCGGGTTCGTAGCGCAGGATCAGCAGCCGGGGCGGGAACCGGCTGCCTTGGCCGACGCCGAGGATGCCGTTCATGCCCCGTCGTGCCAGCTCGGTTTCGTCGAGGATCTCCGCGTGCAGGCCGGCGGCTCCGGCCCGCTGCCGGGCAAGCTCGGCGAAGGTGTCCGGGCCCCGGCCACCGGCCGGCTCGTTGACGATGTCCCGGGCCCAGTTGACCGCGTTGGCGATGGTTTCGCCCCGGCGCAGGTCGGCATCGGTGGCTGGTCCGGCGATCAGGATGCGCTCGTCCCGGCGTCGGTCTGGCCCGGACTTGTAGCGGTCGAATCGGTAGGAGCCGAGCAGGTAGCCCTCGACGACTCCCTGGAGCGTTGCGGCTTCGTCTTGGTGGTTGGGGCTGGCGTTGCCGGTGCTGGCGTTGTTGGCGGCGCCGCTGTTGTTCCTTCTGGTGGCGCCGGAGAGCGCGAGCGCCACGGTTGGGAACCGGCCCGTCTTCCGGGCGGCGGCCCCGGCGGCCCGGCGTAGGGCGTCGGTGGTCGCCGGCCCGGGGCCGAGGCCGACGGCGAGCAGTTCCCCCGCCCGGAGCCGGCCGAAGGTCGGCAGCAGGGAAGTGTCACCGATGTCGCCCTTGAACGCCGATGCCTCAAGGTGGGCGGCCAGGCCCCCGTCCAGGACCAGATCCACCTCCGACGCCGCCGGCGTCAGGGTCCGCCCGGAGTGAACGCCGACGACCAGAAGGTCAGCAGACGTGCCGGTGAGAGCCGTTGAAAAACGCTCGAACGTAGCCACAGCGACCCCTTCCCGAATTTCCCAAGTTGCGAGCCCGGAGACCCCGGATTTACAGTAGGTGAGCCGTTCCCGCCGGGGGTACAAACCGAGGGGGATAGCGATGCAAACTGCTGCACCGAAGCTTACTTCCCCAATTCCCTGGACAATGCTGCGCGCCGTTCCGAAATCCAAGAGGTACCAGATCTTGGGTGCTATGGTCGCCTGAATACAGGATGTAGCGGCTGGTCCGTTTCCGGACTCGTAGCGGGCCTGGTACCGGGCACATGAGCTGGGCGGCGTTTCCCTGGTCAGGGCGCCCGCGGGAAGGGGATTGCGCTTGACGCTGCTGTTGGTCGTGTTGCTGGTGTTGCTGTGGGGTGCCGTGATCGTCCCCGCACTGATCAACCACCACAACAACCGGGCCGGTCCCGACAGCTTCCGGAGGGGCCTCGAGGCACTGAGCACCGGCCGCCGCGCGCCGTCGCGCTCCCGCCGGGGGTCGACGCCGGGTAGTGCCGGGCGCTGGATCATGGGGCCGCCACCGTCCCGCGCCCGGCCGCGGCCGGCTCCTCGTTCTGGTTCGGCGTCGGGGCAGCGGCGCCCGGCTCCGATGTTCTCCGCCGTCGGTCCCCGCGGCTACCGGTCGTCCGGGCCGGCCGGGCCAACCGGCTTCCGGTCGGAGTGGGCGGGCCTCGACCCTGCGATCGAGAAGCGCCGGCATGTGTTCATCGGTTTGGTCATCGGCGTGGTCGTCACGCTGCTGTTCGGGTTCATCCCGGGGCTCGGCATCCTGCTGAAGCTCAACATCGTGCTCGACGTGGCCCTGGTCGGCTACGTCGTGTATCTGGTGATGACCAGGCCGCAGCCGCTGCCCCGGGGCTTCGCCGAGGCTGGTTTCGACGACATGGGCGAGCCCCACCCGGAAGAGGAGCGCTGGCTGCAGGCCGGGGAGCTGTAGCGCTCCTCGCGCCGGGCCGGCCGGCGGCTTCAATGTTTGTCGGCCGGTTTGTCGGCCGGCGGGCAATGTTTGTCGGCCGGGCGGGCCTGGCTGGAGGGCAGCCAGTTCGATAGCCTCCACCCGTGGACCTCGACGCCATCGGCAGGGAGCTACGGGCCGGTTTCGACGCCAAGAATGCTGCCCGCGAGATGGCATTGCCCTTGTGCCGCAAGGTCGTCCGCTTCTCCGCCAACGCCATCCGGGCGGTGCACCGCTCCGACGAGGCCGAGACCGCCCGGCTGCTCGCCGAGGCCCGGCGCTGCCTTGACGAGGCGTATGCGGCAATGGTCGGGCACGCCGACGTGCTGCACGCCGGCTTCTTCCACGATGCTGCCAAAGAGTATGCCGAGGCCCGGCTCACCCAGGCACTGGTCCGCGGCCTCCCGCTGCCGGCCCCGGCGGAGGTCGGTGTCGAGGCGCCCGCCTACCTGAACGGGATGGGCGAGGCGGTGGGGGAGCTACGCCGGCACCTGCTCGACTTGATGCGCCAGGGGAACCTGGGGCGCTCCGAGGAGCTGCTCGGGACGATGGACGGCATCTACGCCCTGCTGATGTCGATGGACTACCCGGAGGCGATTACCGGCGGGTTGCGCCGCACCGCCGACGCGATCCGGGCTATCGTCGAGCGGACCCGGGGCGACCTGACGACGACGCTGATCCAGGCCAAGCTGCAGGCCGCATTGGAGGCCGCCCGGGCGGAGGTCTCGCCCTCGGTGACGTAGCCCGTTGCTTGGCGAGGGGATCCGGCCTCGTCGGGGCCTCGTTGCCGACCTCGTTTCGCCACGTTCCGTCTCGTTCGGTCTTGTTTCCACTGGTTCCCGGGGCGCTGCCCACTGCTTCGCGCTGCTGCCTTGTTCCCGACTGGTTCCCGGCACGTTCCCGGCTGGCGAAAGTGGGTACGCTCGCGATCACTGGGTTCATGCCCGGCGGTACGGCTGCGTGGTTCGCCCGGACGGCGCGCCGACGTCAACGAGGAGGGCCAGATGGGAACGGAGCAGTACCACGAGCCTCCCGGCGAACTGTCGCCGGAGACCCGGACCTTTGCCCGGTTGTGCGCCTCGCTCCAGGAGGAGGCTGAGGCGATCGGGTGGTACCAGCAGCGGCTGTCGCTCGAGTCCGACCCCGAGGCCCGGGCGATCATGGCCGACGCCCAGGGGGAGGAGTTCAAGCACTTCTCGATGGACCTCGAGTTCCTGCTGAGGCGGACGCCCGAGTGGCGGGCGATCGCCCGAGGGATCCTCTTTTCTGACGGATCGATTGTCGAGCATGGTGAGGAGTCCGAGGCGGCCGCCACCGATGCCGAGCCCGGAGCGGGGCCCGGCGAGGCCGCCGCATCGCTGGAGATCGGCAGTCTGCGAGGTGCCCGATGAGCCACCTCCTTCGCTTCCTGGCCCCGATCACCGAGAAGGGCTGGGGCGTCCTGGACGAGGAGGCCCGGTCGCGGGTGAGCGTAGGGCTGGCGGCACGGCGGCTGGTCGACTTCTCCGGACCGCATGGGTGGGAGCATTCGGCGACCAACCTTGGCCGGATCGATGCCCTGAAGGGGGACCCGGCGGGCACGGTCCGCGCGCGGCAGCGGCGGGTGCTGCCGCTGGTCGAATTCCGGGGCGACTTCACGGTCTCCCGAGCGGAGCTGGCCGATGCCGAGCGGGGCGCCGAGGACCTCGATCTGTCGGACCTCGACAAGGCGGCGGTGACGATGAGCATCGCCGAGAACGTGGCGGTCTTTCACGGCTACAAGGCCGGCGGGATCGTAGGGATCACCGAGGCGACGCCCCACCCGACCATCGTGCTCGGCGACGACTGCGAGGCGTATCCCCGACACGTCGCCACGGCGGTCCAGACGCTGATGGCGGCCGGCGTCGGCGGGCCGTACGGGTTGGCCCTCGGGCCGGGGCCGTACACCGGGGTCATCGAGACGGCGGAGCATGGGGGCGAGTTGCTGCTCGAGCATCTCCGGGAGATCCTCGGCGGGCCGGTCGTGTGGGCGCCCGGCGTGAAGGGGGCGGTCGTCATCAGCCAGCGGGGCGGGGACTTCCTGTTCGACTGCGGGCAGGACCTGGCAATCGGCTACGACCACCACGATGCCGAGCGCGTCGGGCTGTACCTGGAGGAGAGCTTCTCGTTCCGGGTGGCGACGCCAGAGGCGGCGGTGGCGCTGACCTAGGTTTTCGACTTTTTCGGTCCGGGCTTTTGCGGTCCGCGCTGTTGCGGGCCGGGGTCGGGGAGGTTCCAGGGTCATCCCCGATGGCCGGTAATGGGTGCGCGGCCGCATAGTTTGGGGATGGACTCGGATCGTGGCCGGGCGGGCGCGGTGATCCGCTGCGAGGGGTTGACGAAGCGGTACGGGTCGACGTTGGCCGTGGACGAGCTGGACCTCGAAGTGTTTCCGGGTCAGGTGTACGGGTTCCTCGGCCCGAACGGGGCGGGGAAGACGACGACGATCCGGATGCTCATGGGTCTGGTCGCGCCGTCTGGTGGGCGAGCCTGGGTACAGGGCCTTCTGCTCCCCGACTCGTCGGTGGCGGCCACGGTCGGCTCGATGATCGAGGAGCCGGCGTTTTACCCCTGGATGACCGGCCGGGCGAACCTGGAGCTGTTCGGGTCGGTCAGCCGCCGAGCCGGCAGGGCAGCGGTCGCGGAAGCCCTTCGTTGGGCTGGGGCCGACTCGTTCGCCGACCGCAAGGTCAAGACCTACTCCCAGGGCATGCGGCAGCGGATCGGCTTGGCCGACGCGGTGATGGGCCGGCCCCGGCTGCTGATCCTGGACGAACCGACCAACGGGTTGGACCCCGCCGGTATCCGGGAGTTCCGCGGGCTGCTGCGCAGCTTCGCCGACGAAGGAGGGACGGTGTTCGTGTCCAGCCACCTGCTGGCTGAGGTCGAGCAGGTGTGCGATCGGGCGGCAGTGATTGTCCGCGGGCGGCTGGTAGAGGAGGGCCCGGTCGCCACCCTGGGGGCCGTCGGCCGGAAGGTGCGCGTCTGCGTTCTCACTGCCGATCTCGTTGCTGCGCAGGTCGCCCTGGCCCGATGGCCGGTCGCGGTGGAGGGGACGACGCTGGTGGTCGGCCATGGGTCGGGCCGGGACGTCAACGCCGCGCTCGTGGGGGCCGGGGTGGTCGCCGAGTCGATCGAGGTTGTGCAGCCGAGCCTCGAGGAGCGGTTCCTTTCGCTGACAGACGGGAGTGCTCCCTCGGGTGTTGCGGCCGGGTCCGGCGGCCGGGGGTGAGGTCCGTGCTGCTGGTCGCTGAGCTACGGAAACTGGTCCGGCCGCTGGTGTGGGGCACGGGCCTGGCGGCGATCGCGTTTTTGCTTTTGTTGACCCTTGGCGCCACCTCGAACGCTGCCTCGGGGATGAAGGACCCCAGGATCTCGTCGGCGTGTACCGGCCCGGCGCCAACGCTGACTCCGGCCTGCCGCCAGGAGGTCGCCCAGGCGGATGCCCGGGGCATCAGCGACGCCCGGGAAGAGCACCGGCAGGAGATGCCGGGGGCGGTCGGCGAGGTGGCGATCGGGATGCTGGCATCCATCCCCGGGGTGTTGCTGATCGCGCTGCTGGCCGGCGCCCACGTTGGTGGGGAGTGGAGCGGGCGAACCGTCCGTACGGTGCTCACCCACGACGGGCGACGGCTCCGGGTGCTGGCGGCGAAATGGGTGAGCCTGTGGATCGGGACGGTGGTGATCGTCCTTGCCGCCTGGGGGGTGCTGGCTGTGGCTGGACCCTTGCTGGCGTCGGCCTACGGCCTGCCGGCGACGGGGCAGCGTGTGTTCGCCGGGCTCGGTCCGTCGTTGGCGTTCCTCGGGCGGGCACTGCTCGTGCTGGCGTTGTTCACGCTGATCGGCGTTGCCGCCGGGGTGTTCACCCGGAACACGGTGGGCACCATCGCAGTCGCGGTGGGCTGCATCGGCGCGCTCGTGGTCATGGGAGCCGTGCAGAGCGTGGCGAAGCTGAGCCCGGCGACCTGGGTGCAGGCGTGGATGCACTTCACGTTCACGGGGGCCTACCTGCCGACGAACTTCTGGTCCCGTTTCGAGGCGGGGGTGTCGATGTCCTCGGGGGCCGGGTTCGCCGGTCTGCTGGGCACCGCCGCCGTGATCGGGGGCCTGGTGGCCTGGCGGGCCCGATCTGACGTCACGGTCTGACGGTACCGCCAGGTACGCCGTCGGCATACGGCGGCTGCCGAGCCCGCCTGCGTACAATGGCCTGCCCCCTAGGGGCGGTAGCTCAGCTGGTAGAGCGCTTCCCTCGCACGGAAGAGGCCGGGAGTTCGAATCTCCTCCGCTCCACACGTATCGTCGC
>DAIQBQ010000028.1:0-16032 GCA_036781065.1 Actinomycetota bacterium | reverse complement strand
TTCCGGGTGACCGAAGCTGCCTACCTGATCGAGCGGCTGGTGACGACCGCCGCCCCCCAGCTCGGCATCGATCCCGCCGACCTGCGCCGCCGCAATTTCATCCAGCCCGAGCAGTTCCCCTACCGGTCGGCCACCGGGTTCTCCTACGATTCGGGCGACTACCGGGCTGCCCTCGACCTGGCGCTCGAGAAAGTCGGCTACAAGGACGCCCGGGCCGAACAGGCTCAGGCGCGCAAGAAGGGCCGCCTGATGGGCATCGGCATCTCCAGCTTCACCGAGGTCGCCGGGGCCGGCCCGAGCCGGGAGTACGACCTGATGGGGATCAAGATGTTCGACTCCGCCGAGCTTTCGGTCGCGCCCACCGGTAAGGCGATCCTGAAGCTCGGGGTGCACGGGCAGGGCCAGGGCCATGAGACGACCTTCGCCCAGATCGTCGCCCACGAACTGGGCATCCCCCCCGACGACGTGGCCGTCCACCACGGCGACACCGACAACAGCCCGTACGGGCTCGGGACCTACGGATCACGGAGCACCCCGACCGGAGGGGCGGCCACCGCGGTGGCCTGCCGGCAGATCGTGGACAAGGCGAAGCGCATCGCCGCCCACCTGCTGGAGGTGGAGTCCGACGACGTCGGCTGGGTGCCCGGCCAGTTCTTCCTCAACTCCTCCCCTGACCGGGTGGTGACAATCCAGGAGGTCGCCGCGGCGGCGTACATGAACCCGCCCGAGGGCGTGGAGCCGGGGCTCGACACCGCCAGCTACTACGACCCGCCGCAGCTGACCTTCCCGTTCGGGTCGTACGTGGTCGTCGTCGAGGTCAACGCCGAGACCGGTGAGTGGAAGGTGCTCAGGATGGTGGCGGTCGACGACTGCGGGGTGCGGATCAACCCGATGATCGTCGACGGGCAGATCGCCGGAGGGCTGGCCGAGGGCTATGCCATCGCCGCCATGCAGCGGATCGACTTCGACAACCAGGGGGCATCGATGGGGACCAACTTCGAGGACTACCTGGTGCCGACCGCCTGGGAGACCCCGCACTTCGAGCTGCACTCAACGATCACCCCGTGCCCCCACCACCCGCTGGGAACGAAGGGTGTGGGCGAGTCCCCGACGGTCGGGTCACCGGCAGCCTTCGTCAATGCCGTGGTCGACGCCCTGTCCCACCTGGGGGTGCGCAACATCGACATGCCGCTGACCTCGGACAAGGTCTGGGAGGCGATCCAGGGCGCGCGCGGCTGAGCAGCGCCTGGTCCGGGGTCAGGGCGACGCGGTGCTTGTGGGGGCCGGGCTGGCTGTCGACGTCGCCGGGGCCGCCGAGGGGATCGGGTAGTAGCTCGTATAGCTGCGGGCCATGTCCATCAGCACCGGCTGGAGAGCGGAAAAGCTCTGCGTGTCCCCTGGAGGCTGGATCTGCAACTGGATGATGACCATGTGGTCGCCGTCCATGAGGAAGTAGGCGTCGCTGGTCACGGTCGGGCTCACCCCTGGGGCAGTCCATATGAAGTTCCACCCGGGGAGATTGCGGCTGGCGGTGAGCCCTTCGCCGATGATGTTGGCATTGCTGGTGATGTAATTCTGCTGGATCAACGACTTGAACGAGTTCAGGTCGTTCTGGCCGTACACCTGGCCCATCGGTGCGATCAGGATCGCGATGTAGTCGCCGTTGGGATACGGCTCGGGGGGGCCGATCACCAGGGAGATGCACGGGCTGAAGCACGTCCCGTTGGCGGCCGGTTGAACGTTTTTGTCGAGGACCCGCTCGGTCCAGTCGCTGGGGCGGTCGACGCTGTACTGGTCGCCGGCGTTGTTGTAGGTGTAGTAGGTCTCGGCCCCCGGGGACGGCGACGGCGAGGGCGACGGGCTGGTGCCGGTGGCGACGTTGGCCCCCTTACCGCCCAGGTGCCCGACGGCGGTGATCCCGCCGACTACCACTGCGGCGAGGATCAGCACGGCGGCAAGGATGATCCCGACCCGCATGGCCACGGCCCGGGGCCCGGTCCTGGACGGCTTCAGCGCCCCGAGCGTGATGCCAGGCTTTTTCGGAGCCCCGCCCGAGCCTGCCGCCTCCAGCTTCTCGGCGGCGGCAGCCGGGGCGGCGGCAGCCGGGGCGGCGGCAGGCTTCTCCTTGGCGGCAGCAGGCCTGGCCGGCTCGGGGGCTGCGGTCTCCGGTTCGGGGGCTGCGGTCTCGGAGGGCTCCGGCTCGCCCGCGACCGGTTCCTCAGCGGTCTCAGGGGGTGGAGCCTCCGGGTTGTCGTCGCCGGTCGGCTCGGCAGGCGGCCCGCCCAGGCCGTCAGTCACACGCGATCACGAGCAACATTATGCATGTGCACCTGCGGGGCACCTGGCAAGCGGCTCATCGCGCTGGGCCCGGACGGCTGCCCATGGCATCCTCGAAGCGCCGAATTGTGGCGTTGTTTCCGGCTGTTCGGCGTATCGGGAAAAAACTCCACAATCTGTTGTATGAGGGGCGCTTAGCTCCAGCGCACCAGCTCCCGTACCGGCTGGAGATCGAAGGTGTCGAGCAGGTCCAGGGCCAGGTTGCGCGCCTCGGCGTGCGAGCTGCCCACGATCCGGCTCAGGATCTGCTGGGCGTCCTGGCCCCATCCCAGGATCGTGATCGCCCCCTTCTCCCGGGCGATCAGGGCCGCGATGCACTGGACCACCTCCAGCGGCATCGACTCCATGTGCGGCTTCAGGCCCTCGACGACCGTGCTGGTTGCCGCCACCCGGCCGGTCAGCTGCAGCAGCGCGGCCAGCTGGCCGAGTGCCCACGCCGCCTCGAACTTGCCCGAGGCGAACCAGTGCCCGAACATCGAGAGCTCCTCGGCGTACGCCTCCGGATCGCCGCTCGATGCCGCCGCCAGCCGCTGCTCCCACAACCGCTGCAGCCGCAGCAGGATCTCCCCGGGGACGCGGCCCTCGGTCTGGTTGCGCAGCATCTGCCCGATGTAGGCCAGGGCATGCGCCCGCTGCGGCTCCGGTGCCTGTTCGAAGAAGGCGCCGAACAGCCCGTCGAGGCTCACCCGGCCCCGGAGGTACAGCTGCATCAGGTGCTCGGCCAGGCCCTGCTGCGGGCGGGTCAGCCCGTCCTCGGAACCGAGCGTCCCCACCGCCTGCTGGTACTCGGACGACAGCAGTTCGAAGACCTGATCGAACACCGGCGTCCTCGCCAGGTAGGTCTCCCAGGCCGCCCGCCGTAGCTCGGCGGGGCCGTCGGCCGGGAAGATCGACGCGGCGTGGGCGACGGCCCACTCCGGGTCGAGCATGAGCAGCCACGGGAACCACTGGCCGAACACCGCCTGCACGGCGACCGGGCGATGCTCCGCCGCAAGGTGCCGCTCAAGGACGTCCCGCACCTCGGGCATTGCGTCGAAGCCTGCCTGCCCGGCGACCCGCGCCCCCTGCCCGGATTCCAGCTGGCGGCGCACCCACAGCGCGTACCGGGTCACCGCCTGGAGCCCCTCGGCGGCAACGCTCAGCGCAGCCCCGGACGATGCCGAGGCGGGGGCCGGGTCTGCGGGCCACTGGGCGAGCAGCTGGATGACCTCCCAGACGGCGCCCCGCAGGTCGGCCGGGATCTCGGCCGGACCCGTCGTCAGGCCGGCGGCCAGGCAGCGGGCGATCCCCACCGGCAGCGCAACGCCCGGCGAACGCGATGCCCATGCAGAAGCCAGCGTCCCGAACAGCCCGATGACCGGCCCCCAGGCGAACGCGGTGCCCTGCCGGGCCGCCTCCCGCCAGCCGGCGACAACGGCCCGCAGGTCGTCGTCACCGAGGCCAGCCAACTGGCCGGCGGCGTCGGCGTACCGCCCGGGCTCCGAGGTCACCACCTCGATCAGCTTCCGCAGCAGCCCAGCGGCCGTCGGCGCGCCGGGGAACGGCGGCGGGCGGAAGCGCTGGGCGAAGGCAACGACGTCGCCAATCGGCGCCGTCCGCAGCCACTCCGCCTGCTTCGGCGTGGCGAGGTCGACCGGGGGCCCGCTCGGCACGAAGGCGAAGGCGGCGTCATCGCCATCCTCGTCATCGCCATCCTCGTCGTCGGCATCCTCGTCGTCGGCATCCTCGTCGTCGGCGGCCGCCCCGGCGACAGCGGCACCGGCCGCCTCCAGGAACGCCGACCGCGAGGCCGACCACCACCGCCGGTAGGTGGCTGCTGCCTGCTCGTCGTCACGGTCGGCTGCCCACCGCTCGGGAACGCCGTCCCACCGGGACAGGTCCGGACCCTCCTGCACCCAGGCGAGCAGCTGCGCCCGGCCGGCCTCGTCCAGGCCCTCGTACTGCTGGCGAGCCAGCAGCAGCCACTCCCGGCTGGTGTGCGGGTCGTCGAGCAGTCGCCGGTCCGACAACGCAGCGGAGACCAATCCGGGGGCATCCTCCGGGAAGGCCCAGAGCAGATGCAGCGACAGCCGCCGGAAGATCGACCAGTTCCGCCCGTCCAGCGTGGCGACCAGGTCGCCCAGGACGCCGGGGTTCTCCCGGGCGACCAGCTCGGCGGCGTCACGGAGGGCGGAGACCAGCGAGTCCCGCACCGTCCGGTCAAGGTTACGGGGGTCCTCGCCGATGTTCGGCCGCCACAGATACGAGCCGTCGGCGGGCGGCCCGGCCAGCTCCAGGCCCTCCCCGGACAGCTCCAGTGCCTGTTCGAGCACCGACGCCAGCAGCTCGACGGCGGGCAGCCCGGCCGCCCGGACGACGTCGGGCATGTTCTCCTTCAGGACCTCGTCGTAGTCCCACGGCCCGTACCGCGGCTGGGGCTGCGGCGGCGGCACCAGCCCCTCCTCGGCGGCCGCCCCACGGAACGCTCCGGCTTCGGCGTGGAGCTCCAGCAACGCCCGGGCCAGCTCCAGCGCCTCCACCCCGTGACCGGCCTTGGCCAGGTGCGACAGCAGGCTGCCCAGCTTCTTGGGCAGGCCGGTGTTGTTGACCGACGCCCGGAGCCACGTGCCGGCCCGGCGGGCGAAGTCGGCGGCGAGGTCGGGCGGCAGGGCCAGCGCGGTGTCGGCCAGATCCTCGTGAACCAGCGGGTTGTCGGTGTCCGGGATCGCCATGGCCACCCGGTGGACGGCGAACGGATCGACCCCGGCCATTCTGGCCAGGTACTTGGAGTCCGGCCAGGGTGGCGACCCGCTCGCCCCCGGCACGTACTCCTCGATCGATCCCGGCGGGGTGCGGAAGAAGCCCTGCTCGCGCAGCGGGTCGATCCACAGCGGGTTGTCGAGCTGGTCGAGCAGCGACATCCGGTGCAGCGTGGAGCGGGCCATGTCGGCGGCCCGGCTCAGCTGCTCGGGCGACGGCAGGCCGGCGCCGCGGAGCTGGCGGGCCAGCTCGACCGGGTCGCTGGTCGGCCTCCGGCAGACCGCCTGGCTGCCTGCCCGCCCGTTGCGCTCGAAGACGTATGCTGCCGGACGCCCGCCGGCCGGCCCCCGGCCCTCGAGCAGTGGGGAGGACGCAGCCCCCCCGGCCAGGACCCGGTTGGGCAGGTACCGACCGAAGACCTCGCGAAGGAGGGCGGTCTTGGCAGGCCCGTCCTCGCCGACGATGGCGATCTCCCGGGGCCCGGACACGAGGAAGTCCAGCGCACCCAGAAGGCTCCCGGACTCCTGGGGTACGGCCTGCATCCCGGCCCGGGCCGCCTCCAGGATCCCCCGCCCGGCAGCGCTCAGCTCTTCGTCGCCGAGCAGGACCCCGAGCCGCTGCAACAGCAACGACGCCACCCCGTTGGGGGAGGGGGTGACCCCGTCGATCATGTCCTTGCGCCGGAACGGGCTCTGGTCGCCGCCCGCCCCGGGCGACGCCGTCGAGAACAGCCCGCCCCGCTCACTGTCGCAGAACAACGTCACCATCCTGCGGGCGACCTGCTCGCAGACCTCGAGCCAGCGGGCGTCCAGGGTCGCCTCCCAGAGGGCGAAGAGGCCGTCGGCCAGGTAGGCGTAGTCTTCCGCCAGGCCGGCGCCGCTCGGCGAGGGCGGCACGGCGTGGGGCACCGATCCGTCGCCGGACAGCTGCCCAGCCAGCACGGACGCCACCTCCTCCGCGGCCTTCAGGTAATCCGGACGCCCGAAGGCGGCCCCGGCGTCGGCCAGGGCGGCGATCGCCAGCCCGTTCCACCCGGTCAGGACGGTGGTGTCGATCGCCGGCCGCGCCCGGCGCGCCCGGGCCTCGGCCAACCGCGCCCGGGCCTGGGCAGGCGGCTCGTCGCCGGCCGCGGTCAGCACGTTGCGGCCCTCGAAATTGCCCTCCGGGGTGACCCCGAAGAACGGCACCGCCTCCGGGGCCAGCTGAGCGAACTCGTCGTAGGTCCAGAGCCAGTAGGTGCCCTCGGCGCCGCTCGCGTCGTCGGAGTCCTCGGCGCTGTAAAACCCCCCGCCCGGGGCGCTGAGCGTCGACACCAGGTAGTCGAGGGTCTCGGTAGCGATGCGCTTGAACAGCGGGTCGTGCCGGGCCTGCCAGGCATGGGTGTACAGCCGGGCTATCAGTGCGTTGTCGTAGAGCATCTTCTCGAAGTGGGGAACGGCCCAGGCCCCGTCGACGGCGTAGCGGTGGAACCCGCCGCCGACCTGGTCGTAGATGCCGCCCCGGGCCATCCGCCTGAGCGTCCGGTCGGCGATCCCGTGCCCCCCGCCCGGCCCTCGGGCGGCCGCCCGCAGCATCAGCTCGACCAGCCACGGCTGCGGGAACTTCGGTGGCTCGCCAAACCCGCCGTAGCTGAGGTCGGCGGCGGAGATCACCCCGGCGATCCCCTGGTTGAGCAGCTCGACCGACAGCGGTTGGCCGTCGGCCGAGAACGTTGCCCGATCGCGCATCTGCCGGATCAGCTCGGCGGCCTGGCCCTCCAACTCCCGGCGGCGGTAGCGCCACTCGTCGGCCACCGACTCGAGCACCTGCTGGAACGAGGGCAGCTCGCCACGGGGGGAGGGCGGGTAGTAGGTGCCACCGAAGAACAGCTGCCGGTCGGGGGTGAGGAACAGGCTCATGGGCCACCCGGCGGCGCCCATCAGCGTCTGCAGCGACTCCAGGTACAGGCCGTCGAGGTCCGGGCGCTCCTCCCGGTCGACCTTGATCGAGATGAAGTGCCCGTTGAGCAGGGCCGCCACTTCGGGGTCGGCGAAGCTTTCCCGCTGCATGACATGGCACCAGTGGCAGCTGGCGTAGCCGATCGACAGGAAGACCGGCTTCGCCTCGGCGACTGCCCGCTTCCATGCCTCCTCGCCCCAGGGGTACCAGTCAACCGGGTCGTCGGCGTGCTGGAGCAGGTGGGGGCTGGTCTGGTCAGCCAGGTGGTTGGGCATGGAAATCCTCGGTCGGCTCGGGTGGACAACGGTGCCGCTAAAACAAATGCTATCCACCCCGCGGAACTACCTCGGCCGCCGGTTGATTCCGCTGAAGGGCTGCCCCAGTTGAACTGGATACCTTCACCGCTTCCACCACGGGCTCAACGTGCGCCCGTGATCGTTCAATCCTCACGACCCCCCCAACGCGAAGCAGGCGGCTGCAGCCGCCTGCTTTCGCAACCTCAGTGGTTAGTTGATCGTGTCGTAGGTGCGCCGGTTGTACACGGACGCCTGCTGGTAGCTGGTGGTGCGCTCATGAGCTGTGAACTTGGCCCGGCCACCCATCTCCGCCGGGTAGCAGGTCGTCTTCTGCAGCTCGGAAGACTTGCCGACCGCTTCCTGGTGACCCTGGTTGTAGCCGTAGTCGGGGATGGCCGCCGCCGCCTCCACCACGAGCCCCTCACCAGAACCGCCGCCGCCCTTCCTGAACAGACCCACGCTTACACCTCCTGTTGTCTACCTGCTGGCCCCCGGTCCGAACTGTAGCGCTGCTCCCCCGGTGTGGTCAACGTAGGGTCAGTCCTACCCTTCTTCGCCGTCTTCGGGGACGAGGCCCCCCTCCTTGGTCTTGCCGATCAGGTCGCCCACGCTCTGGCCCGGGTGCAGCAGCTTGCCCTCGCGCTGCATGGTCTTCTTCCAGGCGGCCTGCAGGTTCTGCCCGGCCTGGTGGGTGTTGTGGGTGGCCTCGTTGTCGTCGGCGAAGGTGTCCAGCCCGCCGAAGCCCATGCCACCGACCATGTCGAGCATCGTGTCCCGGCCGCTCGGTGCATCCGTCCCACCACCCTGCGGCCCGAAGAAGGCCCGCTCCCGTCCGGTGTCGCTCCACAGCTTCCGGAGCGCGCCCAGCGCAGCCGCCCCCGACTTGGGGAGGTTGTCGGTGGAGTCGTGCCGCTCCTCTTTCTCGACTGGCATGGTCTCTCCCTTCCGGCCGCGGTCCCTGGGCAGCGCGCCCGCTCAACAATCCCAGCTTACGACCCAGCCAGGACCGCGTACGATCCCTAGGGTCGCTTCATCGCCTCCTCGTAGCGGCGGTTGACCTCATCCCAGTTGATCGTGTTCCAGAACGCCTCGATGTACTCCGGCCGGCGGTTCTGGTACTTCAGGTAGTAGGCGTGCTCCCAGACGTCCAGGCCAAGGATCGGGGTGTCGCCGCCGATCAGCGGCGAGTCCTGGTTCGGCAGGCTGTACAGCACCAGCCGCTTGCCGGTCACGATCACCCACGCCCAGCCGCTGCCGAACTGGTTGGCGGCCACCGCGTTGAACCGGCCCTGGAACTCCTTGAAGCTGCCGAAGGTGTCGTCGATCGCCTTGCCGACGCCGCCGCCGGGCTCGCCACCCTCGCCGCCGATAATCGTCCACCACAGCGAGTGGTTGGCGTGGCCTCCGCCGTGGTTGCGGATGGGGCCGCGGTTGTCCTCGGGGACACGGCCGAAGTTTCGCATCAGGTCCTCGACCGGCATGCCCTGCAGTTCCTTGTCGGCGAGCTGGTCCAGGGCCGCGTTCAGCTTGTCAACGTAGGTCTGGTGGTGCTTGGTGTGGTGGATCTCCATCGTCCGGGCGTCGATGTACGGCTCGCAGGCGTCGTACCCGTACGGTAGTGCTGGCAGCGTGTGGATCCCCATGCGCCCCTCCTTCGTCTCGGCCTCGCCCTCCGCGGGCGGAAGCATCAGCCCTAAAGTCCTTTTGTTACGTCCTTGCGACGGTTACACGCGTCACCATACCCGCACGCAGGCGGGCTGAACGGCCGGACGGCATGGCCTGTTGTCAGGCTTCGCCGTCGAGCAGCCGCCGGTCCCGGAACAGCAGCACCCGCACCTGGTCGCCTGCCCTGGCCACCACGGTCCCCGGGGGGATGACCGCCAGCCCGTTGGCGCGGGACACCGTGGCCAGCAGGTGCGACGCCGGCGGGCCGGTCGGCCGCGCCCGCCACGCCCCATCGCTACCGGTCACCCGCACCCGGCTGTACCGGGCCTTGTCCGGCGGCCCGGCGACGTCCTCCTCCAGCACCGCGGTCAACTCCGGCCGGGTAATCGAGGCGTGGCCCATCATATGCAGCAGGGCCGGGCGGATGAACAGCTCGTAGGAGACGAAGACCGAGACCGGGTTGCCGGGCAGGCCGAAGAACGGCTTGCCCTCGACCATCCCGAAGGCCTGCGGCGCTCCCGGCTGCATCGAGACCTTGTAGCGCTCGATGGTCCCAAGGTCGTTCAGGATCCTCTTGACGACGTCGCGCTGGCCGACCGAGACACCGCCCGAGGTGATGAAGACGTCGGCGTTGGCCAGGCCCTCGGCGATGGCGGCCCGCAACCGCTCCTCGTTGTCGTCGACGATGCCCAGCCGGATCGGGACCGCTCCGGCCTCGGCCAGGTTGCCCCACAGCGTGTAGGAGTTGACGTCGGCGATCTGCCCATAGGCGGCGGTGGCCCCGGGCTCGATCAGCTCGTCGCCGGTCGACAGCACGGCGACCCGCACCCTGGGGTGCACCGGGACCGCCGGGTAGCCGGCGCTCGACAGCACGCCGAGCTCGGCGCCGGCGAGGCGCCGCCCGGCGGCGACCACGATGTCGCCGGTGCGCAGGTCCTGGCCGACCGGGCGGACGAAGGAACCCTGACCGAACTCCCGGAGCACCGACACCAGGTCACCGTGCTCGATGCAGTCCTCGATCGGCGCGATGCAGTCCGCCCCGTCCGGGACGGGGGCGCCGGTGGCGATCCAGATCGCCGTCCCCGGGCCCACCGACTCAGCGGGCGGGTGGCCGATCGGTGCGTCGCCGATCTTGCGCAGGGTCACCGGTTGCTGGCCGGTCGCCCCCTTCAGGTCGACCGAGCGCACTGCATAGCCGTCCATCGACGACGACGGGAACGTCGGGATGTCGTAGCGGGCGGTGACGTCGGACGCCAGGACGCAGCCAAATGCCTCCTGCAGCGGGAGCTCGACAACGGGCAGCGGCTTGACCGTGGCCAGGATCCGGCGCTGGGCCTCCTCGACGCTGAGCAGCGCCCGGGCGGCGTCCATCTCCATCAAACCGCCGGGCCCACGCAAACCGCCGGGCCCACGCAAACCGCCGGGCCCACGCAAACCGCCGGGCCCGCTAGAACCGCTCACCGCGCCTCCCTTTCCCGCCGGGGTGTGGGGGCGCGACCGGCACAGCGCCGGGAGCACGTCCACACCGTTCGGCGACTCAATGCTCGGCTGGCTCGTCGATGCCGATCCAGCGCTGGCCGTCGGGACCGAACTCCAGCTTCCACACCGGCACCCGCCGCTTGACCTCGTTGATGCCGTAGCTGGCAGCCTCGAACGCCGCCGTGCGGTGGGGGGACGAGGCGGCGACGACGACGGTCTGCTCGCCGACCGGCAGCGACCCGACCCGGTGCAGGATGCACACCCCGTTGAGCGGCCACTTCGCGGCTGCCTCTTCGGCCACCCGGGCCAGCATCGGCTCGGCCATCTCCCGGTAGATCGAGTAGTCGAGGTGGTCCACGTCCCCCCAGTCTTCGCTCTGGCCGCGCACCGTGCCGACGAACACCACGGTGCCACCGGCGTCGGGCGAGGCCACCAGGTCCATCACCTCGTCGATCGAGATTGCCTCGGCCCGCACCCCGGTGGTGATCTTGGCGGCGCCGCCGGCGACCGGAGGCAGCAGCGCCACCTCGTCGCCATCCTCGAGCGGGTGGTCACGGCTTTCGGTCTCCAGGTTCACTGCCACCGAGACTCGCTGAAGGATCGGGGCGGCCTCCGGGTAGCGGGTCCCGACCAGGTCCACCAGGTCCCCGGCGGTCGCCCCGTCGGGCAGTTCCAGGTACTCGTCGGCGCTGCCCACGGCCGAGGTCAGGGCGCCGAACATGCGCACCCGGACCTGCATCAAGGCTGGGTCTGCCGGGGAGGGGTCATCGGGCCCATCATAGGACGGGTCCGGCATTATCGATCCGGCCAGGGGTGATCTCCGGCCGGCGGCCGGATCAGGGACGTTCCCGGGTGTCGATCCACCCCCCGGGGCGGCCGCTCCGGGCGGCCAGCAGCCCGGCCAGGATCGAGAGGGCGATCTCCGGCGGGGTCTTCGCCCCGATGTTCAGGCCGACCGGCGACTGGATCCTGTCGACCTCCTCCGCCGGCACCCCGATCGACCGCAGCACCTCCAGGTGTGCGCTCGTGTGCCGGGCGCTGCCGATGATGCCCACGAAGCGGGGTCCGGCAGGGATCAGGGCGGCCAGCTTCTCCGGGACGTCGGGGGCCTCGTGGTCGGTGGCGACCACGTCCATCTCCCGCCCCGAGCCCGCCCGGGCGCCTTCGCGGGCGGCCCCTGGGCGCGCCAGCTCGGACGGGTCGGCGAGCACCCGCCCCGCCGCCTCCTGGTGCTCGGGCGTGATCCAGCCGGGGCGCGACTCGACCAGGATCGTCTCGTAGCCGAGGTCCTTGCCCCAGCGCAGCAGCCACAGGGCGATGGGCGTGGCGGCCAGCACGACCAGTTGCGGCCGGTGCAGGTAGGGCTCCAGGTAGACCTCGACCGAGCCCAGGTCGTGGCGGTAGGTGCGCAGCATCGGCTTGCCGGTCGCCAGCACCTGGGCGGCGTCGGCGACGGCGGAGTCGTCGAACTCCGAGCAGCCGAGCGTCCCCGACAGCGGCCCATCGGCCCCCAGCAGCAGCTTCTGGCCGGGCTGGCAGGGCGGGGCGCCGTTGGTGCGGATCGCCGTGGCCAGCAGGACCTCTTGCCCCCCGGCGAGCTTGCGCGCCAGGTCCAGGGTGACCTCGGAGGGCCCGACCCCGACCGGCCCGGATGCGGATGTGCCGGCTGCGGCCGGGGCTGGGGCCGCGCCATGGTCGTCCGAGTGGCTGTGCCCGTGGTCGTGCGAGTGCTCGTTCCCATGCTCGTGGGCCTGCCCATGCTCGTGGGCCTGCCCATGCTCGGGTTTGTGCTCCGCCGGGCCAGGCGCAACAACCGCACCTGCCGCCTTGGACGCCGGCAGCGAGGTCTGCGCCGCGGTGTGCCGGGTGTCGCCCGAGAGCAGCTGCAGGGCGTGGGGCACGACGTCCAGCACCGTCTTCAGGCTCTCGACCGCGCCTCTCGGTGACCCGGGCAGGTTGAGCAGCAGGGTCGAGCCGACGACACCGGTCACCCCCCGGGAGATGATTGCCATCGGGCTGGTCTGCCGGCCGACGGCACGCATTGTCTCGGCCAGCCCGGGCGCCATCCGCTCGACTACCCGGGTGGTGGCTTCCGGGGTGACGTCCCTCGGCCCGAACCCGGTCCCCCCGGTGCTGACCACCAGGTTGGCGACCCCCGCCATCCGTCGGATGGCCGCCTCGATGTCCGGGATCTCGTCGGCGACCACCGCGGTTTCGGCGATCTCGAAGCCGGCGCCGGTCAGCACGTCGGCGAGAGCGGCTCCCGAGGCGTCGGTCCTCGTGCCGTGGAACACGCCGTCGCTGACGGTGAGGACGGCCGCTTTCCAGGTCTGGTCCATGCCCATGCCACCCCCTTTACCCGCACCCGTTGATGAGGAGGGTACGCAGGCGCCGCTCAAGCCGCTCAGAGCGGTTGGCGAGCCCGCGCGCCGGGAAAAAATGATAGTCGCAGGTCCAGATTGCGCATCAAGAAACACCGAGCGCCCGGCGGGGGGAAGGCCCCTTTGGGCGCGGCAGTATGATGGCTAACGAGGCGGAGAGCTACAGCGGCAGGTCACCGAGCGGGCTGGGGCGGGGAGTCACCAGCCCCCCTTTGTAGGCCGCAGCCGTTCGTTTTCAAGCCGGCGGGGATAACGGTCCGGGTCAGGCGCGGGCCGAGTTCGGCTTCCTTCTTTAATCCGTGCCTGACATAGGATTAGAGGCTTGTACGGCAAAGGCGACCAGAAACGACGGAAGGGCAAAGGGGATGGAGATACCGGAAACCGTTGAGGAGCTAGCAGACATCCTATTGGACCAGCGTTACCTGGCCGACCGCGGCCTGGCCACGTCGGCGTATCTTGCGCTGTGCCTCGGGCGACCGCTGCTCCTCGAAGGCGAGGCCGGCGTCGGCAAGACCGAACTCGCTAAAGCCCTGGCTTCAGCCTTCGGCCTGCAACTCATCCGCCTGCAGTGCTACGAGGGCATCGATGCCAACCAGGCCCTCTATGAATGGGACTACACCCGCCAGCTGCTGTACGTCCGCACCCTGACCGAGAGCGCGCTCGGCGACAAGCAGGCGGTCGACGACATCTTCGGCCCCCGCTTCCTGGTGGAGCGCCCGCTGCTCAAGGCAATCAAGGCCGGCGACAAGGCACTCCTCCTGGTCGACGAAATCGATCGTGCCGACGACGAGTTCGAGGCCTTCCTGCTGGAGGTCCTCTCCGACTTCCAGGTCACCATTCCCGAGCTCGGCACCATCAAGTGCAAGCGGCCCCCGGTGGTGTTGCTGACCTCCAACCGCACCCGGGAGCTCCACGACGCCCTGAAGCGCCGCTGCCTGTTCCACTGGATCGACTACCCGAAGCTCGAGCGCGAGGTCGAGATCGTCCGCGCCCGCGCCCCCGAGGTGCCCGAAGAGCTGGCGATCCAGGTATCGAAGGCGGTCCAGAACCTGCGGAAGATGGATCTGCAGAAGCGGCCGGGGGTCGCCGAGACCCTCGACTGGGCCCGAGCCCTGGATTTTTTAGGAGCGAACAGGATGGACGCCAACGTGACGACAGCGACGCTGGGGTCGGTCCTGAAGGATCGTGACGACATCGACCAGGTGCGCAACAACCTCCCGGCGGTGATCAGCTAATGAGCATGAGCGGGTTCGGCACCGACGTCGGCGAGGGCCTGATGTCGGTCCTCGTCGGCTTCGGCGAGGCGCTGCGCGACGAGGGCCTGGTGGTCGGGACCGGTTCGATCCTCGGCTACTGCGATTCCATGTGCATGCTGGACCCGACCGAGTTGCTCGACCTGTACCACGCCGGGCGGGCGACGATGATCGTCCGCAACACCGACCTGCCGATCTACGACAAGGTCTTCAGGTCTTATTTCCTGGCAAACAACGGGCCGCTGCAGAACCTGATCAGGATGAAGGTTCACCTCGACCCTGAGGCCGAGACCGAGTTCGAGATGCTGAACGCCCCGGAGCAGGGCCAGGAGAAGCAGTTCGACGCGCCGACCGGTCTCATGGGTTCGAACATGGAGGTGCTGCGCCACAAGCGGTTCGCCGAGATGACCGACGAAGAGAAGGCGGCGCTGCGCCGGCTGATGCAGAAATTCAAGTTCCTGCCGCCGAAGCGCCGCACCCGACGGACCCAAGCCTCCGACGACGGGATCCGCCCGGACCTCCGCCGCACGATCCGCGGGGCGATGCGCCGGCACGGCGAGGTCGTCGACCAGTTCTGGCGGGACCGCCGGGTCCGCCGGCGCAAGGTGATCCTGATCCTCGACATCTCCGGGTCGATGGCCGACTACTCCCGGGCGCTGATGCACTTCGGCTATGCCGCCGCCCGGGCCGCCGTCGGCACCACCCAGTCGGCGAAGCTGGTGGAGGTGTTCTGCTTCGGCACCCGGCTCACCCGCATCACCCAGGAGATGCAGAAGCGCGATCCCGACGTCGCCTTCGACGCCGCTGCCAAGGCGGTCTTCGACTGGGAGGGCGGCACCCGGATCGGCGCCTCGCTCGACGCCTTCGTCAAGCAGTGGGGCAAGCGCGGCATGTGCCGTGGGGCGATCGTCGTCATCTGCTCCGACGGGCTGGACCGGGGCGACCCGCAGATCCTCGCCGAGGCGATGGACCGGCTGAGCCGGCTGTGCCACAAGCTGATCTGGATGAACCCGCTGAAGGGCGACGAGGAGGAGTTCCAGGCCCGCTCGGTGGGGATGCTGATCGCGAAGCCGTTCGTCGACGAACTGCTGAGCGGGCACGACCTGGCCAGCCTGGAGAAGCTCGCGCTGGTACTGCCGAAGCTCGGCTGACACTCCGAAGGTACGGACCCAACGCGGCGCCAGGAGACCAATCGGGAGGTCAATCGTGGGGTTTGAGATTCGCTGGAGCGTAGGGCTCGAGGCGACCGGCGACCGGCTCGTCTCGATGGAAGAGGTCGTTGAACTGGCCGACGCGGTCGCCAGCAAGGGCGGCTCCGCAGGCGGCATGGGCACGAACTCCTACCATGCCACGATCCTGGTCTACGCCCAGGACCGGGACAGGGCGATCGCCAAAGGCAAGGAGATGTTCGCCGATGCCGTGTCGAAGGCCAACCTGCCCAGCTGGGAGATCACCCGGGTTGAGGTCGAAAGCGAAGAGGACATCCCGGACGACGAGCGCATCGCTCGCCCGGGCTGAGTGCTGGTCTTGCCGTTTCTTCCCACTCTTCCCGGCCGCCTGAGCCGCGGGTGCCTGCTTGCGGGCACCAGGCGCCGCAGCCGGCAGCTAGCGCCCGATCGCCGGATGCCCGCCGGAGGCTCTGCCGGCTGCTTGGGCGTGGGCGCCCCCCGGATCGAGCCGGGCGCGGACCTGCTCCAACTCGCGGACCTGCACGGTCATCGACCGGAAGTCCGGGTGCATCGCCATCCTGGCGTCGACCTTGGTGGCCACCATGTCCGGGCCCTTCCAGGGCGAGGTCCAGTGGGCCAGGATGTCGGCCTCGATCTCGGCCCGCAGTGCGGCCAGCCGGTCGTTGAGCGCCTTGATCTTGGCGACGACAGCGTCGAGGCTCATCTCCTCCGGCTGCCCGGCCGGCTGCCCGGCCGGCTGCCCGCCGATCGCCGG
>DAIQBQ010000027.1:0-16164 GCA_036781065.1 Actinomycetota bacterium | reverse complement strand
CCCCAGGAACCGGCCGGCCAAGCCCCCCAGGAACCGGCCGGCCAAGCCTTCCCGGAACCGGCCGGCCAACCGCCCGGGGCAGGCGAAGACACGCCCGCGATCCCCCCCGCCCCAGAAGTCCCGCCGGCCGGCGCCGATGGCGTTCCCGCCACCGGCATGCCCGCTGAGGTCACGGCCACGGAGACCGAGCCAGCGCAGCCCGCTCGGCCTCGCCGGTGGCGGAAGGGCCGCCGCGGCGACGGCGCTGCCGGGTCCTGAATTCCATGGGAACCGCCCCGCAGGACCCACAAAATCCGGCTATCCTTGAGCCCGTGCCAGTCGAATCGGCCGAGGAACAGGAACCACCTACTGGGACGCAGGCCCCCGGCGGGCCATCACTCCCCGACTCCGCCGACCCTCCCGCGACGTCGGCCACCGGCACGCCATCGCTCGACGGTGCCCCGCCACCGAACGGAGCAGCGGCAGTGGCAGCCGTGGCCGCCTGGCCGGCCACCCCCGCCGCGCCGGCGGCGCCGGTCGTCGACCCTTCCATTGCCGCCATGGTCGTCAACGGGGTCAAGATCTACGGCACCGGCGAGACCGCGGTCCGGGCGCTCGATGGCATCTCGGTCTCGTTCAAGCGGGGTGAGTTCACCGCCATCATGGGACCTTCCGGATCGGGTAAGTCCACACTGATGCACTGCCTGGCCGCCCTCGACCGGCTGACCAGCGGTGACGTCCTCATCGGCTCGGCGAACCTGTCCCGGCTCACCGACCGGGCGCTGACGATGCTGCGGCGGGAGCGGATCGGTTTCATCTTCCAGTCGTACAACTTGGTGCCGACGCTGACCGCCGAAGAGAACATCGTCCTGCCCCTCGACCTCGGCGGCAAGAAGGCCGACCCGGCCTGGCTCAAGAGCGTCGTCGATTCGCTGCGGATCGGCGACCGGCTCCACCACAAACCGGAGGAGCTCTCCGGCGGCCAGCAGCAGCGGGTTGCCGTCGCCCGGGCGCTGATCACCAAGCCAGAGATCATCTTCGCCGACGAGCCAACCGGCAACCTCGACACACGCTCCCGGGCCGAGGTGCTGGAGATGATGCGGAACTCGGTCAGGGAACTCGGCCAGACCGTGGTCATGGTCACCCACGACCCGGTCGCCGCCGGCTACGCCGACCGGGCGGTCTTCCTCGTCGATGGCCGGGTGCGCGACGAGATGCAGGAGCCGACCTCCGAGCGGGTGCTGGACCAGATGAAGGAGATCGGGGGCTAGCGCGGGGTGCTCAAGGCAACGCTGAAAAGCTTGCTCGCCCATAAGCGCCGCCTCGTGCTGACGTCGATCGCGGTCGTGATCGGTGTCGCCTTCGTAGCCGGCACCTTCGTCCTCACCGACACCATCAAGAACAGCATCAACGGCATCTTCGCCGAGACTGCTTCAGGCAAAGCGGTCATCGTCCGGGGGGTCCAGCCCTTCTCCTCCAGCGGGCTCAGCGAGGGAGGCGGCGGGGGGGGCCTCGGGGGCAACACCCGCCCGCTGGTCCCGGAGAGCCTGCTCACGACCGTGAAGTCCGTCCCAGGGGTCAGTGCCGCCGACCCGCTCGTCGAGGGATTCGTCATCCTGTCCCGCAACGGCAAGTCGATCGGCGGCAAGCAGGCGCCGACGATCGCGCTGACCTGGTTCAACGACCGGCAGCTGTCCAGCCTGACACTGCACTCGGGGGCCCCGCCGCAGGGTGCGGGCCAGGTTGCGATCGACGAGAAGACTGCCACCGACGACCACATCCACATCGGCGACACGATCACCGTCACCGGCAACCAGGGACCGCAGCCGTTCACCGTCACCGGGGTCGTCAACTTCGGCACGTCGCAGACGATCGCCGGGGCCACCCTGGCCATCTTCGACACCGCGACAGGCCAGCAGATCGCCGGCAAACCCGGCTATTACACGGAGATCGACGTCGGCTCCACCGGCATCGGTGACGACCTGCTGGCGACGAGGATCGGTAAGGTCCTGCCCCCCCACTACGAGGCGGTGAGCGGCGTCACCGCGGCCGCCCAGATGGCGAGCGCGGTCGACAACCTGTTCAACGCCATCAACGACTTCCTGCTGGGCTTCGGGTTCCTGGCGCTTTTCGTCGGCGCCTTCGTGATCTTCAACACATTCAGCATCACCGTGGGCCAGCGCACCCGCGAGCTGGCGCTGTTCCGGGCGGTGGGCGCCAGCCGGAGGCAGGTGATCCTGTCGATCCTCGGCGAGGGGATCGTCACCGGCCTGATCGGCTCCGCGCTCGGCCTCGGGGCGGGCATCGGCCTGGCCATCCTGCTCACCCACGTGCTCAAGAGCTCGTTCAGCCTGAGCACCACCTCACTCCAGATCGAGTCCCGGACCGTGGTCGTCTCGCTGCTCGTCGGCACGCTGGTCACGATCGCCTCGGCGATCCTCCCATCGCTCAGGGCCTCCCGGATCCCCCCGGTGGCGGCCATGCACGAGGACATCCCCACCACCGAAGCCTCGCTCCGGCGCCGGTTGATCATCGGGGCGGTGTGGATCCTGGCGGGCGTTGTCGTGCTGGTGCTCGGGCTGACCGGCCACAAGAGCATCGCCAAGGTGGGCATCGGGGCACTCCTGGCCTTCGTCGGCGTCGCCATCCTGCTGCCGTTGATCAGCACACCGCTGGCCCGGCTGATCGGCCGGCCGGCCCAGCCGATGGGCATCACCGGCCGGCTGGGCCGGGAAAATGCCGCCCGCAACCCACGCCGCACTGCGGCGACCGCCTCGGCGTTGATGATCGGGGTGGCGCTCGTCGCCGCCATCGGCACCATCGCCGACTCGGCGCTGGCGTCGTTCGACGCCGTCTTCAACAACGAGTTCCTGGCCAGCTACGTGGTGTCCTCGAACGGGGCCGCCTTCCCGCAGGCGGCTACCGAGCAGGCGCTCCGCAGCGCCCCCGGGGTCACTGCGCTCAGCGGCTTCGAGACGCTGAGCTGGCACCTGAACCAGACCTCGAAGACGGTCGACGGGATCGACGGCAACACCGGACCGCAGGTGCTCAGGATCGTGATGGCGAAGGGGTCGGCCGGGGCGCTCGCCCAGGGCAAGCTCCTGGTCGACCAGTCGACGGCCACCGACGACCACCTGAAGCTGGGCCAAACGGTGACGATGAACTTCGACATCACCGGCAAGCAGACCTTCACCATCGGCGGCATCTACGTGGACAACTCGCTGCTGAGCGACCACTACGTCCTGGAGACCTCGGTGCTCGCCCAGAACACCAACCAACTCCGCGACCAGTTCGTCCTCGTGAAGACGACCTCGGTCACCTCCTCGGAGGAGGACAGCCTGAAGAACGCGATGAGTGCCTACCCGAACCTGAAGATCCAGAACGGCACCGAGTTCAAGGCCGATCAGGAAAAGTCGATCCGGAGCGCCCTGACCTTCATCTACGTGCTCCTGGTCCTGGCGAGCATCGTCTCGGTGTTCGGCATCGTCAACACGATGGCGCTGTCGGTGCTGGAGCGCACCCGGGAGATCGGGCTGCTCCGCTCGGTGGGGATGATCCGGCGCCAGTCGCACGCCATGATCCTGGTCGAGTCGGTAATCGTCACCTTACTGGGGGCCGTCACCGGCCTGATCGTGGGCGTGGCGCTCGGTACCGCACTGGTCCATGCCGTCGTGGGCGGACCGGGGCAGCCGATTGTCCTGCGCTTCCCGTGGATCACCATCGTCGTGGTGCTGATCATCGCCGCCGCCTTCGGGCTGCTCGCCGGCCTGTTCCCAGCGCGGCGAGCGGGCCGGCTCGACGTGCTGAAGGCGATCACCGCGGTCTGAAGCCGGGTACCATCGGCCCGTGGCCGGACGCGGAAACGGGCTGGGGCAGCGCAACGTCGCCCGGATGAAGGCGCCACTCGACTCGGAGCAGATGGCGGCCCTTGCCGCACTGCCCGACCCGATCAATCTGGTGGTCAACTGGCCGGTGTGGGAGACCGCAAACCGCACGCCGGCGGGGCGGAGCAGGTGAAGCTCGACGAGCCTGCCCCGCCGCGGGCAAAGGCCGCCCGGCGCCGAACCATCCGCCTCGCCGGGCGGCCGATCGCGGTCGTCGGACCGACCTGGAGAGACCCCAGGATGCAGGTCGCCGCAGTCATCGTGTCAGTCCAGGTCCTGGGCCAGACGTCGCTGCACTTCCAGCTGTCGATCGCTCAGATCCTGGTCTCGATCTTCACCTGCGCCGCCATCGAGGTCGCCATCACCCTGTGGCGCCGGCAGGCGCTGATCTGGCCGGCGAGCGCCCTGCTGACCGGTAACGGCATCGCCCTGCTGCTCCGGGTCAACGGCACCCGGCACGGCGACTGGTGGAGCATGCACGGCGCCGGCTACTTCGTCCTGGCCGGCGCCCTCTCGCTGGGCTCCAAATATCTGATCCGGCGTGGCGACCACCACCTGTTCAACCCCTCCAACTTCGGCCTGGTGGCGCTGTTGCTGGCCCTCGGGACCCGGGTGGTCAACCCGCAGGACCTGTGGTGGGGGCCGATGTCGCCCGGGCTGGTCCTGGCGCTGGTGCTGATCGTCCCCGGCGGGGTGGCAGTCGCTGCCCGGCTACGGCTGGTCGGGCTGGTCGCCGCCTTCTGGGCGACCTTCGCCGCCGGGGCGGGCTTCGTGACCGCCGGCGGACATTGCATCACCGCCCGGTGGAGCCTGGAACCGGTGTGCGGGGGGTCGTTCTGGTCGGTGCTGGCGCTGTCGCCCGAGATCCTGGTGTTCATGTTCTTCATGATCACCGACCCCAAGACGATCCCGTCCGGGCGGGTGGCCCGGGTGTGCTACGGGGCGGTGCTTGGCTTCCTGGCGGCGCTGGCCGCAGCCCCGGCGACGACCGAATTCTGGACCAAGACCGGTGTGCTGGCGGCACTGATCGTGGTGTGCGCCGGGCGACCGCTGCTGGAGCGGGCGCTGCCCTCCCCGGGGCACCCCTTGGACGACCTGGGGGCTTGGCTGAGGTCGGTGGCGGCGAAGGCACGGGGCGTGCCGGTGGTGGCCGCCGGCGTGCTCGTCCCGCTGCTGGCGGTGGCCCTGCTGGCCCTTGCCGCACTCCCCAGCCGCACCGCGGCGGCGGCCGGTGACGCGGAGGCCGCGGCGGCGGCCGGTGAGGCGGAGGCCGCGGCGGCAGCGGCGGGGGCAAGCCCGAAGACCGCTGTTGCGGTGGCGCCGCCCCCGGTGCCCCGGGTGACCATCGGCGCCTCGGTGACCAGCTTCAAGACGGCGATCACCCCGGCCCAGGCGCAACGGATGGCCGGCGACCTGGCCGACGATCTGGCAGTCGAGGCCCAGGCCTACCAGACCCAGGACGCGGCACTGGCCGCCTCGGCGGACACTGGGGCCTGGTTGGCAACGGTCACCGGTCGGATCGGCACCGCCCAGCCGCCCACTGCCTACACCCTCTCCCGGCTGACGTTGCAGCTCACCGGCAACCCGTCCCGGCCACAGAACCCGCCGACGATCGAGTTCGATGCGGTCGGCACCGTTGCCGCCGGAGCGGCCGACCCGACCCCGTTCGCCACCACCTTCTCGCTCAGCTCCAGCGGTGGCGCCTACCTGATCTCGGCCGAGTCTCCGCCGGTCGGGCGCTGACCCAGCTCGGCACCGACGTGAAAGCCGCTGCCTGCGGCCGCCGCGGCGGGCAGATCCCACTGTCCTGATTCCAGGCGGATTACGCCGGAAATCATGACAGTGGTCAACGAGGGGTTACGTAGATCATTGTTGATATGCGTAAGCTATGGACCGGCACATCGTGACGAGGCTCCTGGGCCGGATTCCTACCCGGTGGCCCGCCGCGCGGGGCAAATTCCACTGTCCCGATCCCAGCGGATGGATGCGACCCCTCGATCCCGCCAGGCCAGCGGCGACCGCCGAGGTCGTTCAAAATCTTTTCCCATTCTCCAGAAAATGGCCGGGCGTTTGCCGGTACCGCTCAGTAGTGTCATCGCCATGGACGACGCCAAGCTCCGGCTGCTCTTCGGGGGCACCGCGATCCCCGACGACCTCGAACCCGACCGATCCCAGGACCGGGAGAAGCTGTTCGTGCTCGCCGACCGGTACGGCCCCGAGGAACTCTTCTGCGTCAGCGCGGTGGCAACCGAGATCGCCGAGGAGGACCCGCCGCAGGTCTGGGCGGCCGCCCGCCGCCTGCTCGGCCTGGGGCTGGACCCCGAGAACGTCTTCGACCAGCTCATCTTCACCCGGGACCACGCCGATCGGAAAGCCGAGTCGGCGAAGAAGCCGTTTGACGGCGAGGCCTACGTGCGGTCGCTCGACTACCTCCCGCTCCCCGAAGATGGCATCGCCACCTCCGCGCTCATCGACGCCGTCCGAGGGGTGCCCGGTCTGGCCGTTGCCGAGGCCGTCCGCCTGGCCATGGACGACCTCGGGCGCGACCCGGATGACGACCTCGCCGAGGCGTCGCTCGGCGAGCTCGTCGACGTGGTGGTCTCGGACGAATTCCGCGGCTCGTTAATCCTGCTGTCAGACGACCGGCTCGCCCATGTCGGCGACCTGGTCGCCGGGTCGGTATTCACCCACCGCTTGTCGGCGGAGGAGCAGGCGGTCGGACATCTCCAGATGTTCGAGCTGATCGGGGTCAACCGGCTGGCTCCGCTCCGACTGGGTGCCCAGGAGGTCGACGTGATCGCTGTCGACGAGGACGCCGAGCAGTTCAGCCTGCAAGGTCCGGAGGGCTGGCTCGCCAGCTTCCCGGCGCGAGCGCTCCTCGGCGTCCGGGTCAAGGAGACGGGGGCCATAACCATCACGCAGGAGGAGGAACCGGCCGCCGACGAGGCCCTGGTGCGGAGGGTGCGGAGGGCCTACGAGGCCCAGATCGAAGATGCCGAGCTCCCGGCGACCCTCACCGAAGTCGCCCTGGCGCTGCTGATGGACGATCCGCACACCTTCGCCGACCCCCGGCTGCCGTTGAGCGAGTTGTGCGCCGCCGCCGGGCTCGAGCGGCGAGGCTCCGAGGTCGCCCACAAGCCCTCCTACTGGGCCAACGCCGACCGCCTCCGCGGGATTGGGCGCACGCTGCTGGCTTTCGACGATGACGGCGATCGCAACGCGGTGCTCCGGGCCATCGACGCCGCGCTTGACCCGAACCTGGCCCCGGCGGTGCTGCGGGAGATCCTCGACGGCCTCGCCGAGCCGGGGCTCGCCGGGTTCGTCGCCGACGAGTTGACCTCCATCAGCGACGCGCGGGCGATCGATCCGCGGGCGTTCGCCCGCCGGCTTGCCCAGGCGGCCCGGAAGCCCAGGCAGGTGGCCATCGCGTCCTGGCTGGGAGCGGTGGCCGAGGAGCGGCGCGGGGGATCGGTCTCGGCCGGCGCAGCGTTCGTGCGGGCTGCGACCGACGCCGACCCCTCCTGGCCCCCGGCCGTCGATTGGGCTGGCTGGTACGCCTTCGACCGGGGCGACGCCGCCGATGCTGCCCGGTGGTGGCGAGCACTCGAGGAGCCGCCGGCAGCCGACCTGGTGGTGGCTGCAAGCTTCGCCCGGATCCGGCAGCGCGAACTAGGGCGCAACGACCCCTGCTGGTGCGGGTCGGGGCGCAAGTACAAGAGCTGCCACCTCGGCCGGCCGGAGCTCCCGGCGCTGCCCGAGCGGGCCGGCTGGGTGTGGCGGAAGGCCCTCGCCTACCTGGAGCGCCGGGGCCAGGAGGCCGCCGACGACCTGTGGCACCACGCCCACCTGCTGGCCGGCACCGTGCACGGCGAGGACGGGATCCGGGAAGCGTTCGGCGAGCCCCTGGTGGCCGACGTCGTGCTGCACGAACGGGGGTGGTTCGAGCGCTTCCTGGCCGAGCGTGGCCCGCTGCTGCCCGACGATGAGCTGGTGCTGGCCACCGCCTGGCTGCCAGTACGCCGCACCGTTTACGAGCTGGTCGCGCCGGCATCGGGGGCCGGCCTGACGATCCGGGACCTGCGCACCGGCACCGAGCTCACCGTCCCCTCCGGGCAGTCGCTGGACCGGGCCCGCCCGGGCACCCGGCTGTGCGCGCGGGCAGTCTTCGACGGTTCCGGCCACCAGTTGCTCGATGGTGCCTTCGAAGTCCGGGCCGGGGAAGAGGATGCCGTGCTGGAGCTCTGCGACGCCCGCGCCGGGGAGGAGCTGTGCGCCTACGCCGCCACCCTGCGCTGACCCGCCCGGACCGGGTCCGGCCGAGATTTCTTCCCGCCCCCGCACCGGGGCCCGGGCCACGTCCTGCCCGGGTTGGATAACCTCGATTCCGTGGCAACCTCACTGACCTCCCACCTCCAAGCCCTGAGCGAGGCCGATCTGGCCGCGCTCCTGGAGCGCCGAACCGACAGCCGCCGGCTGCTTGGTCACCGGCGGCAGGACTACGGCGGCCTCGCCGAGCTCCTCTCGGAGCCGCACAGCACCCGCTGGGCGGTCTCGTCGCTGAACGACTTCCTCGCCCAACTGCTGAGGCTGGCGGTCTGGCTCGGCCCCGACGTCCCGGCCGCCGCTCTGGCCGAGCAGATCCCCGGACTGACCCCGGAGCAGCTGCGGGCCGCCGCCGACGAGCTGGCCCGGTGGGGCCTCGCCTTCGTCAACGACACCGGCGCGGGCGGGTGGGCGCTGCACCTGCCTGGTTCGACGATGGTGAACGTCGACCCGCCAGCCGGGTTTGGGCCGTCGGCCCGGCGCCAGCTCGACCACAAGTCGATGGAGTTCCTGACCGTCGTCGCCCGTCAGATCGGGCTCGAGTCGCGGCCCCGCTCAGGGAAGGGGGCGCTGGTCGACGAGATCGCGGCGGCCCTCGCCGATCCGGCCTGCGTGCAGCGGCTCCTCGAGGCGGCACCTGCCAAGGCGGTCGACCTGTTCGAGCGCATCCGCCGGCGCGGGGGCACCTTCAGCCGGGCGGACCTGATGAACAGCGGGTTCGTCCGCTGGTCGGACCCTCCGTGGTCGGAGCGGCGCAAAGTGTACACACCCCTCGACTGGCTGGAAGCCCACGCACTGGCACTGTTCGACTCGTCAGCCCCGTATGCCGGCGCGGTGGTCATCCCCGGCGAGGTGGAGCTGGCGCTACGTGGCGGGACGCTCTTCGAGAGTTGGCCATCGCCGGAGCCTCCGCCCGCTGCCGGAGGCTCCGCCGGCCAGCCCGACACCAGCGACGTCGGGGACCCGTCAAAGATCGTGGCTGAGATGGAGGTCCTGCTGGAGACGTGGGCCGAAACCCGGCCGCCCACGATCCAGAAGGGGGGGCTTGGGGTCCGGGAGCTACGCAAGACCGCCAAGGCGCTGCACCTGGCGGAGCCGTACGTCTCGTTCCTCTACGCGTTGGCCGCGGAGGCCGGGCTGATTGCCGTCAACGTGGAGGACCGGGTGGTTCCGACCCCCAAACGGGCGGAGTGGGCCGCAAGCCCGGCCCCGCGCCGCTGGGCGGTGCTGTTCCAGGCGTGGCTGAACTCGGTGCTCTGGTCCGAGGAGAACGACGATTCGCTGCTGGCCGTCAACGACGCCGTGCCGCGGCTGTGGGCCAGCCGGCTCCGGCTCGGGATCCTGGAAGAGCTGTCCGGTCTGGGGCCCGGCGAGGCGACCGACGTGGGTCAGCTCGGCGCGGCGCTGAGCTGGCGCTACCCGAAGCTGCTGGGGCCGGCCGACCCGGCGACGGTGCTGGTCGGCCGTGCGCTCGACGGTCTCGCCCGGTTGGGGACGGTATCCGGTCCGCCGGCGATCCGGCTGCTGGAGCCGGGCCGGTCGGCGTTCGCCGATGCGACCTGGTTCGAGCACGAGGGACCGGCGATCGCCGCCTTCCCTGCCGAAGTGGCCACCTGCACCGTGGGAGCCGACCTGCGGGTGATCGTCCCCGGCCCGCCGGTTCCCGAGCTGGCCTCCGCCCTCGGGCGCTTCGCCGACCTCAAGGCCTCCTCACCGGCCCGGATCTACGGGCTGAGCGAGGCGTCGCTGCGCCGGGGCCTGGACGGTGGCCTCACCGCCGAGCAGATGGTCGCCGTGCTGGCCGAACACGCACCGCGGGGGGTGCCGCAGAACGTCGCCTACCTCATCGAGGACGTGGGCCGCCGCTACGGCCACCTGGTCGCAGGTACCGCAGGTCTGTACCTGCGGTCGGATGACCCGGCCCTGCTGCGCTCGGCGATCTCGGACCGGCGCCTGGCGTCGTTCCGCCCGAGGCTGATCGCGCCGACGGTGGCCGTCCTGATCGGCGACAACCCCGAGCCGCTGCTGGCGCAGCTCCGGCTGGCCGGGTACCTGCCGATCGCCGAGGATGCCGGAGGCACGATCCGCGGCCGGGCGCCGGCTTCCGAAAACACCGTCGGGCTGCTCCCGACGATGCCCACCCTGCGCCCCCTCTTCCGGTCGGAGGCTGCCGCCCTCGCCGGGGCGCTCAAGTCCGCTGACCGTACCGGCGCCAAGAGCGGCATGGCCGGAGCGGCTCCCGCCAACGGGAAACTGCCCACCCCCGGGGCCGAGGGAGCGCCCGACCGCCACCGGCGCCACGGCGCCAGCGAGATCCGGACGCTGCTGGCCGAGGCGGTCCACAGCGGAGCGATCCTGGAGGTCTCCTACCTGGCCAAGAACGGTCGCCGCTCCGAGCGCCTGATCCAGCCGGAGCTGCTGGAGGCCACCCACGTCGAGGCCTGGTGCTTGTCGACCGACGCCGAGCAGCGCTTCGTCCTCGCCCGTATCGACTGGGCCCGGCGCACCGGCTGGACGCTGGACACCCTGGACGAGCTGCTGCACCGGATACGCAAGGGCGAGCCCTCGGAGCTGCTGCTGGGCATGGGCGGCGAGGAGGAGCACCTTGACCTCCGATAAGCCGCTGATCGTCCAGTCCGACCACACCGCGCTGCTGGAGGTCGACCACCCGGGGGCCGACGACTGCCGGGCGGGACTGGCCCGCTTCGCCGAGCTGGAGAAGAGCCCCGAGCACGTCCACACCTACCGGATCACGCCGTTGTCGCTGTGGAATGCCCGAGCGGCGGGGATGACCGCCGAGGAGATGGCCGGGGTCCTGCGTGACTACTCCCGCTACGCCGTCCCGCCGTCGATCCTGGTGGAGATCGCCGACCAGGTCGCTCGCTACGGCCGGCTGCAGCTCCGCAAGGTCGACGACCGGCTGGAGCTTTCGTCGGCGGAGCCGGCGGTCCTGGAGGAGGTGCTCCGGTCGAAGAAGGTGGCGCCGCTCGGGCTGCGCCGGCTCGACGGCAACCGGGTCGAGGTGCCCGGCGGCGAGCGCGGGCGGCTGAAGCAGGTGCTGATCAAGATCGGCTGGCCGGTCGAGGATCTCGCCGGCTACCTGCCCGGGGCGCCGCTGGAGGTGGTGCTCCGGGAAGCGACGCTGGAGGGGAACCCGTTCGGCCTGCGCCCGTTCCAGCTGGACGCGGTCGCCTCGTTCTGGGCAGCAGGCAAGGCGGAAGGGGGAAGCGGTGTCGTCGTGCTGCCCTGCGGTGCGGGCAAGACGGTCGTCGGCCTGGGGGTGATGGCCAAGGCGCAGACCCAGACGCTCATCCTGGTGACCAGCATCGTCGCCGCCCGCCAGTGGCGCAAGGAACTGCTGGACAAGACGACGCTCAGGCCCGACCAGATCGGCGAGTACTCCGGCGAGGCCAAGGAGATCCGCCCGGTCACCATGGCGACCTACCAGATGCTCACCCACAAGCGGAAGGGCACCTTCCCGCACCTGGCGCTGTTCCAGGAGCAGGAGTGGGGCATGGTGATCTACGACGAGGTCCACCTGTTGCCCGCCCCGGTGTTCCGGATGACCGCCGAGATCCAGTCGAAACGCCGGCTCGGGCTGACCGCCACGCTGGTGCGGGAGGACCGCCGGGAGGACGACGTGTTCTCGCTGATCGGGCCGAAGCGGTTCGACACCCCGTGGCGGGAGCTGGAGGCGCAGGGCTGGATCGCCCCGGCGGTGTGCACCGAGATCCGGGTGGGCGTGCCCGAGTTCCTGCGCTTCGAGTACGCCGCCGCCGACGGCCAGGACCGCTACCGGATCGCCGCCACCAACCCTGCCAAGCTGCTGGCGCTGCGCAAGCTGCTGGACCACCACGAAGGCGACCGGGTGCTGATCATCGGGCAGTACCTCGACCAGTTGGACGACGTCGCCGCGTCGTTGGATGCCCCGCTTATCAACGGGGCGACACCCACCGCCGTCCGGGAACGGCTGTACTCCGAGTTCCGGGAGGGGACGACCCGGATCCTGGTGGTGTCGAAAGTAGCCAACTTCTCTATCGACTTGCCCGAGGCCAACGTCGCCATCCAGATCTCGGGCACGTTCGGCTCCCGCCAGGAGGAGGCGCAACGGCTGGGCCGGGTGTTGCGCCCAAAGGCGGACGGGGGCCAGGCGTCGTTCTACACGCTGGTCAGCCGGGAGACCCAGGACCAGGACTTCGCCCTGCACCGGCAGCTGTTCCTGGCCGAGCAGGGGTACCGGTACTCGATCGTCGACGCCCACATGCTGGGGGTTGACGAGGCCGCGGTCGGCCCGCCCGAGGGCTGGGCGCCGCCCGGGTACGACCTCGACGGCGAGCGCCCGGGGGAGCTGCCTCCGGTCCCGAGCCGTGAGGACCTGCCCGAGAATGTGATCCCGTTCCGGTCGCCGAGGGCAAACCAGGCCTGATCCGGCCGCCCGGCCCGGAGTCACTCAATACTCGCATTAGTAGCAACTTCGCGTGACGTTTGGAGGATTGGTGCCCCCAGAGAGCACAAAAGTTCCACACGTGGGTCTTTATTGAGTGGGTCAGCGTTCGCGTCAGCGGGGCAGCAGCGTCCGCGCCTGGCGGGTCTGGCGGCACTTCGGGTAGCTCGAGCAGCCCAGAAACAGACCGGTCGGGCCTTTGCGCCCCCGATGCTCCTCCCCGCACGGGCAGCGGATGCCACTGGCCCGGGCCGCCACCGTAAGGTCGGCCCCCTCGGCGTCCCGCTCATAGGCACCGCATGCGGTGCAGACGATCCGGAGGCCTGAGGGAGACGCCGCCAAGCCGAGTTCCTCGCCGCACGCCCGGCAGCTTCCCAGCGATGTGGGCGCTCCGGTCGGCGGCCGAGCCGGCGCGCGCCGCGGCTCGGACGACCCGGAGGTAGCCGGGGCGGCACCGGGCTCCGGCGCGGTGCGCTCCTGCGGCGGCGCGGTCCGCTCCTGCGGCGGCGCGGTCCGCTCCTGCGGCGGCGCGGTCCGCTCCTGCGGCGGCGCGGCGATCGTCTCCAGCAGCAGCTTGACCACCTGGCCATCGGACAGCCGCAGCGACCACGGCTCCTGCTTCGGGAACAGCCAGGCCAGCGCCTCGAGCAGCAGCACCCGCGAACCGGAGGAGACCAGGCGCACCCCGGGGCGGTTCCGCAACCCGGCAGCAGCCCACGCCGGGATCCCGGCCTCGAAGGCAACGATCTCGCCGGACTGCGCAAGGTCGTGCTCGAACAGCGTCGCGGTGTCGGTCGACGGCTTCAGCACCGCCCAACCGGCATCGGTGCGGGTGGCGTCGACCACCGAGGCAGGCTCGATCGGGGCGGCCTCCCGGCACAGGTTGGCCAGGATTGCCCACACCGGCGACCGGCTCGCCGCCCCCCGCCTCAGGTACGAGCTGTCCGACAGGCAGACCAGCTTGCCCCGGGCCCGGGTGACCGCCACGTTCAGCAGCCGCAGCCCGTCGTCGCTGCGGAACAGCATCCCGGGCGGCATCGGGGCCGAGTCGACGAGATCCAGGATGATGGCGTCCCGCTCGCCCCCCTGGAAGCGGTGGATCGTCCCGGTGTGCACCGCCTCCTGGGCCCCCGCCGCTCGCACCAGCAGCCGCAGGAGCCGGGCCTGGTCCCGGTACGGGGTGACGATGCCGATCCCCGCCGTCCCGTCGCCCAGCATGGTCAGGGCGACCTGGAGCGCCAGCCAGGCGCTCATCGGGTTCAGCCGGGAGTGGGTGTGGGTCGAAAAACCGCGGGCGCCGAACTCGCCGGTGTCGATCCAGGCGACCGGCTCGCCCGGGCAGGGCGCGCTCCGGGCCAGCAACGCACCGGACTCCGCCACGTTCGGCCCCGGCTTCAGCCGGCCCCCGTACGACGGGCCGTTCACCAGCCCCATGATCTTCGGGTGCATCCGGTACTGCACATCGAGGACCGAGAGCAGGTCCGTCGAGTCGACGGACCTGACCAGCCCGTTCAGCTCGAACACATCCCGGCCCAGCCACTGCTTGACCGGCCGCGCCCAGGACTGGACGACCGGGGCCAGCTGGCGGAAGTCTCCGAAGATCGCCATGGCCGCGCCAGGCCCGCGGGTCGCCAGTGAGGCGGCCAGGACGACCTGTGGCGGCTGCGCCATGCTCGCCTCGTCGACCAGCACCCGGTCGAAGCGCCGCTCGTGGATCTCCGGGGTGATCGCCGCCCGGGAAAGCGTGGTCAGGACGAGCTGGGCGTCGCCGAGCAGCTCCTTCCCGGCCCGGGCGATCTGCTCCCGCACCTTGTGCAGATCCTCGGTCACCCGACCAAGCTCCCGGCGCTCGAGGCCAGCCCGCACGCGTCGCCTCGGAACCTGCTCGCCGAACAACGACGCCTGGCTGTCCATCAGCTCGGCACCCCGGCCCTCGAGCTGCTCCAGCCGGGCGACCAGCTCCGGGCGCCGGCGCTGCAGCACCGCCCGCTCGGTGACCGGGAGCTCCTGGGCCTCCTGGAGGAACGGGTCCCCGACCCGGAGCGCCTCGCCCTTGGCCCTGGTCTCCCGGGCCGGGTCGGACCGCGCCAGGTTGCGGACGAGCGCGATGGCGGCGGCGTCGACGGCGGCGTTGGAGTGGGCGACCACCAGCACCGATTCCCCTCGCAGGAACGCCTCGGCGGCCAGCAGCCCCAGCGTCTCGGTCTTGCCGGTCCCGGGCGGCCCCCAGACGAAGCGCAGCTCGCTCCCCAGGCAGGAGCACACCGCCTCCAGCTGGCTGGGGTTGGCGGGGAGGCCGAGATACCCGGCCCCCAGCTCCGGGACCGTGGGAGCACCCGCCCGGCGTCCGGGCACCGCCTGCCCAAGCAGGCAGGCGATCAGGTGCAGGTCCTCCTCGCCGGGCGGGGGTCGTTTCGGGTCGCCGGCGGCGCCGCGCAGCTCGTCGATGCGCAGCCGCAACGCGTCGAGCAGGTACCACGGGTTGGAGCGGATACGGGCGACGGCGATCGCCTTGCCCAGGTCGTCCGGGCTCTCCAGCCACAGGTTGGCGCCCCGGACCTCCAGCACCTCGACGACGACGGCCTCGGGGGCGTCGCCGGATGCTCCTACCGCCAGCTCGGCGGTCGAGCCGGGCGGGAACCAGACCTCGCCGTCGGCGTCGAAGCAGTACAGGTACCGATCGAGCCCGGTCCGCAGCCGCCGCCCGTTGCGCACCCGCAGCCACATCGCCGAGCTTTGGGCGTGTTTGGCCTCCTCGGCGAGGGCACCAGCCATCTCGGCCAGCATGCCCATGAGCGGGGTGGGAGCGGGGGTGCTGCTCACGGCGCAAGGTTACCGGCCGAACGCCCGATCGACCGGGAACCGTCGCCCCATAGGTCTAGGTGAGTCCGCAGGAAGCCGGCCGCAGTTCCCCCGCGGCGAGCAGGCTATCCGGAGTTTTGTGGATCAAGGGCCCTCATTATTGAGTGTAGCGATCCACAAAACTGCTGCGGGCCCTCCAGGGTCCCCCACTAGACCGGGGTCACTGCCCCCAGGGCATTGGGCACCGTGTCGGCCGGGGTGACTTTGTACCAGGCCTTGACGATCCGCCCGTCCGCTCCGACGAGGAACGACGATCGCAGGATCCCCCAGTAGGTCTTGCCGTACATCGACCGCTCCCGCCAGACGTCGTAGGCGTCGGCCACGGAGTGGTCGGTGTCGGCCAGCAACGGGAAGCCGAGCGAGTACTTGACGTCGAAGGCCTTCTGCGCCTTCGGCTTGTCCGGGCTGATGCCGATCGTCGCCACCCCGAGGCCGGAGAAGTCCGCCCGGGCGTCCCGGACCGAGCAGGACTGTGCCGTGCACCCCGGCGTGTCAGCCTTCGGGTAGAAGTAGATGAGCAGCCGCTGCCCGGCGAAGTCCGACAGCGAAACGGTGGTGCCGTCCTGGTCCGGCAACGAGAACGGCGGCGCCGGATCGCCGGGTCGTAGCTCGCTCATCTGCTCACCCTACCCCGACCCGCGGACAAGCGGGCCCCGCACCGGGCCGGTCGAA
>DAIQBQ010000026.1:0-16261 GCA_036781065.1 Actinomycetota bacterium | reverse complement strand
CGGCGGCATCGTGGATGTCGCCAGCGGCGGCACCCAGTCCGACGGCAGCGGCGGCGCCACCCTGTTCACCAACCACGGAACGTTGTCCGTTGCCGGCGGAGCGACCTACGCCCTGGCCGGCGGGTCCAGCTTCGCCAACCTGGGCGGCACGATCACCAACGACGGCGCCCTGATCCAAGACAGCCCCGGCACCTTCACCGAGCGGGGCGGCTCCGAGACCGGCAACCCGGTCCAGATCAACGGGGGCACGCTCGACGACGACACCTCGGCCGGCAACGGCTCGTTCCTGTTCGACCCGGTCGCCTCCACCCTGACCGGCAGCGGGGCGAACCCGGGCATCGCCTCCGGCCAGATCGTGACGCTCAGCTCCTCGGGGGCCTCCGTGGCCCTGGCCAAGTCGCTGACCAACGCCGGCACGCTCAACATCGGCCAGTCCGCAACCGGCAGCGGCAACGTCACCCTGGCCGGCCCCTCGGTGACGGTCACCAACACCGGGCTGATCACCACCCTGCCCGGCACCGGGGGCGCCCAGTTCCTGCGCACCAACATCACCAACGCCACCGGCGGCATCGTGGATGTCGCCAGCGGCGGCACCCAGTCCGACGGCAGCGGCGGCCCCACCACCTTCACCAACAACGGCAAGACGACCTTCGAGGCAGCCGGGGTGTACAGCTTCGCCGGCGGCTCGAAGTTCGTCGCCGGCGCCGCCGGGACCATGCAGTTCGACATCACCGGGCCCTCGACCTTCGGGCACCTCTCCCAGGGTGTGAGCTTCGCGGTCAACGGGACCGCCGAGCCCGTCACCCAGGGCGGTTACCAGCCGGCCCAGGGCACCGGCTTCCAGGTGATCACCGCGACCCATTCAGGCTCGTTTTCCACCATCGACAACGGCTTTACCGAGGACGACACCAACGCCAGCGGGGTGATCCTGCGTGCGGGTCCTGGGAGCACGACCACCACCCTGACCACGTCGCCCAACCCGTCGTCGTTCGGCCAGAGCCTCACGCTGACCGCGGTGGTGAGTGGTCCCGCAGTCGATGGCACCCCGAGCGGCTCGGTGACCTTCTTCGACGGCGCCAGCCCCATCGTCTCGGCGACGGTCACCGGGGGCGCCGGGCTGGTCACCGCCACCGCCACGTCGGCCTCGCTCGCTCCCGGTACCCACTCGATCACCGCCCAGTACAGCGGGGACAGCCACTTCTCCGGGAGCCTGTCGAGCGCCGTGGGCCAGGTGGTGAACCGGGATCCCACCGCGACCGGCCTCACCACGTCGGACACGCCGTCGGTCTTCGGTGGGCCGGTGACCTTCACGGCCACGGTGTCGCCCACCTCGGGCGCTGGGACGCCGACCGGGTTCGTCACCTTCGCCGACGGCTCGACGACCCTGCAGCAGGTGCCCGTGTTCGGGGGCAGCGCCACGTTCACGATCGCCACCCTGACGCCGGGCAACCACTCGATCACCGCCAGCTACGGGAGTGACCCGGACTTCGCCAGCAGTGCCAGCTCGCCCCAGTCCCAGGTGGTTACCCAGGCCCCGACGGGCACCGGCCTCGTGAGCCAGCAGAACCCCTCCAGCCTCGGCCAGCTCGTGACGTTTGTGGCCACCGTGAGCGACCTTGACCCCAACGCCAGCAGCGTCAACCCCACCGGCAGGGTCACGTTCACGGTCGACTCGACTGTTGCCGGGACGAGCCCGGTCGGGAGTGGCGGGACCGCCAGCTTCGCACTCTCGACGCTCGTCGTCGGGGACCATTCGGTGGTCGCCAGCTACGGCGGCGACGCCAACTTCGCCGGCTCGGCCAGCTCTACCCTCACCCAGACCGTCGACAAGGCGGCCTCGTCGACCGGGCTCACGAGCACGCCCGATCCGTCGTCGGTAGGCCAGCCGGTGACCTTCACCGCCACCGTCAGCGGGCCGGGTGGGACGCCGGTGCCGGCGGGGTCGGTCACCTTCTTCGACAGCTCGACGGCGATCGGCACCGGTTCGCTGAGCAACGGCAACGCCGTGTTCGTCACCTCGTCGCTGGCGGCGGGCGGGCACTCGATCACCGCCTCCTACGGCGGGGACCCCAACTTCGTCACGTCGACCAGCGGGGTGCTCACCCAGACCGTCGCCCTGAACGGGACGGCCACGGGCCTCACCAGCACGCCGAACCCGTCGGCGTTGGGGGCTGAGGTCACATTCACGGCTACGGTGACGGCTCCCGGCGGCGGCACGCCGACCGGCAGCGTGGCCTTCAAGGAGGGGTCGGCGACGCTCGGGACGGCGCCGCTCAGCGGCGGGAGCGCCGTCTTCACCGACAGCGCCCTTGCCGAGGGCAGCCACTCGATCACCGCCGTCTACAGCGGCGACCCGACCTTCGGAGGCTCGGCCAGCTCCGCGGTCGACCAGGTGGTCAACCCCCCGGCGCTGACGATCACCACAACCACTCTCCCGTCGGGCCAGATCGGTTCCACCTATCCCGGGGCGAACCTGGCCTCCGCGGGCGGTACGGCGCCCGTAACGTGGACCCAGTCGGGGCTCCCGGCCGGGCTCACCATGACCTCCGGCGGGGCCATCTCCGGGACCCCGGCGGGCCCCGCCGGGACGGACAACGTCGCTGTGACCGCCACGGACAGTGGGACCCCGACGCCGCAGGTCGCCACGAAGAACCTCTCGATCACCATTGCCCCGGCGACCCTGGTCATCACCAGCACGACCCTGCCGTCCGGCCAGATCGGGTCGCCCTACCCGGGTGCGACCATGGCCAGCACCGGCGGCACTCCGCCGGTGACCTGGACTGGCAGCGGCCTCCCGGCCGGGCTCACCATGACCTCCGGAGGGGCCATCTCCGGCACCCCGGCGGGCCCCGCCGGGACGGACAACTTCACCGTGACCGCAACCGACAGCGGCGCCCCGAGCCCGCAGGTCGCCAGCACGACGGTGTCGCTCGTCGTCAGGCCGGCGAACCTCGCCATCACCACGACGACGCTCCCCAACGGCCAGATCGGTTCCAGCTATCCCGGGGCGAACCTGGCCTCCTCGGGCGGCACCGCGCCCGTCGCCTGGACCCAGTCGGGCCTCCCGGCCGGGCTCACCATGACCTCCGGAGGGGCCATCTCCGGCACCCCGTCCGGGCCTGCGGGGACGGACAGCGTCGTAGTGACCGCAACGGACAGCAGCACCCCGACCCCGGAGACGGCGACGGTGAACCTCGCCATCACCATCGCCCCGGCGACCCTGGCCATCACCACCACCAGCCTGCCCCCGGGCCAGATCGGGTCGCCCTACCCGGGTGCCACCCTGGCCAGCAGCGGCGGCACCGGGAGTGTCAGCTGGACCCAGTCGGGCCTCCCGGCCGGGCTCACCATGACCTCCGGCGGGGCCATCTCCGGCACCCCGGCCGGCCCGGCCGGCACGGACAACTTAACCGTGACCGCAACGGACAGCGGCACACCGACGGCTCAGACGGCAACCAAGACGCTGTCGATCACCGTCAGCCCGGCTGCCGTCACCGGCGCCGACAAGGCCTACGTTGCCGGCCAGGGGAGCTTCGCTGGCGGGTCTGGAGGGGGTGGCCAGTCGTTCATCAACGTGGTCAATCTCGCCACGAACTCGCTGGAGACGAGCATCGCCGCCCCGGACCCGGTCAACTCGATCGCCGTCAGCCCGGCCGGGACCCAGGCGCTGGCCGTGGACAACGCCGGCAACCTGTTGGTGATCAGCACCTCGACCGACACCCTGACCAAGACCGTCGACATCGCCGGCAGCTCGTTTCTCAGCAGCATCGTCTTCAGCACCGACGGCTCCCAGGCCTATGTCGCCGAGGAGTTCGCCTCGGCGATCCTGGTGGTCAACACGTCGACGGATACGGTCATCAAGACGATCCCAGTTGCCGCCGGAAGCGGTCCGGACGCGCTGGCGGTCCAGCCTGGGGCGGCCTCGTCGTCGCTCCCCGGCCTCAGTTCGCTGCTCTATGTGACGAACTCGAACAGCAACAACGTCGAGGTCGTCAACACCGGGACGGGAGCCACGGTTGCCACCATCCCGGTCGCCCACACGACCGACGCCGTCGCCGTCAACCCGGCCGGCACGCTGGCGTATGTCGCCGACACCAGCGGGAGTGCGACCAGCAAGAATCCCATCGGGGTGACCGTGATCAACACCCACAGCAACTCGGTGGTGACCACGATCCCGTTCGGCGGGAACCTGGGCATCCCGACCGGGGTCTCGGTCAGCCCCAACGGGCAGACGGCCTGGGTCACCGACCGGCACAACGACGTCGGGGTGATCAACGCCGCAACGAACTCGCTGGCGACCACCATCACGGGAGCCTCGTCGACCTGGGGTATCGCCGTGTCCCCCGACGGTGGCACGGTCTACGCCTCGACCACCACCGGAAGCCTCGACGTGATCGACGCCGCCTCACGGACGATCCGTGCCACGATCAACATCGGCGTCCCCAGCTACGCCATCGCCCTGGACATCACCGGTCCGCCGGCCCCGCTGGCGATCACCTCATCGCCCACGCTGCCCGGCGGCACGGTTGGCCAGCCCTACACGGCGACGCTGGCGGCGGCAGGGGGCGTGGCACCGTACCGCTGGTCCTTCGCCGGGTGGTCCCTGCCGGCCGGGCTGGCGCTCAACCCGTCGACCGGCGTCATCAGCGGTACGCCGACCGTCACCGGGACGACGCAGGTGGGCTTCACGGTCACCGACTCGTCCAACCCGCCCCAGACCGCGTCGCAGCAGGCCACGATCACGATCCTGCCGGCACCGGTGACCGTGAGGATTGGCAGCCAGGCAACGTTCACGTGGACCGTCGGCCAAATGGTGCACGTCACGTTCGTGGCCAGTGGCGGAACCGGCCCGTACCGCTATGCGATCACCTCGGGTTCGGTTCCCCCCGGTCTGACGCTGAGCCCGGGCGGCGCCCTCAACGGACGGGTCGGCGGCAACGCCTTTTCCTTCTACACCTTCACCATCACGGCCACCGATGCCAACGGGTTCAAGGGCAGCCAGACGTTCCAGGCCATCGTGTCCTGACGGGGGACGGCTTAACCGGGGCTGCGGTCAGGCCGGGGGGGCTGCGGTCAGGCCGAGGTCGCCGCTACCCATCGGGCGCGGATTGCCTCCACCTTCGGCCCCCCGCGGTCGGGACCGGAAGGGACCGGGATGGCGGCATCCTGCGGGAGGTAGGTCGCCTCAAGCGGGATCCGCCGCCCGTCCCGCCGGACGACGACCCCCGCCGCCCGGGCGGCTTTCCGGTCGGCACCGCGGGGGACGGCCTCGATGCTGGCGATCTCGGCCCACGGCAGCTTGACGGTGCGCCACTGGTTGCGCACCTTGATCCCGGACTCGGTACACCGGGCCATGACGAGTACCCCGCGGGCGCCGTAGAGCAGGACGAGAGCGAGCACCGGGTAGGAGACCAGCACGGCCACGGTCGAGAACCCGCCGGCCAGGGTGCCGGCGAAGACGGCGAAGAGCATGAGGCCGCCGGCCCGCACGCTGGGCGAGCGGACGACGAGCGGGGTGTGGGTGCCCGTGTTGCGGGCATGGCCGGCGTTCACCGGCGCAATCATAGGTTCGCCGCCGGCTTGTCTTACCTACAGATTGTGGAGTTCTTTCGCCTTCGCCGAAAAGCCGGAAAAAACTCCACAATCCGGCACAACTAGAAGGCGTTGAGGCCGTGCGGGGTGCCCATGCCGGTGGGGCCGTCGTAGCCGGCCTGGCCGTCGCACAGGTAGGGGGCGTTGGGGCTGGTGCTGCGCCGGCCGAACAGGCCGAAGCTGCCGCCGGTGGCCGGGCAGTTCGCGCCGTAGCTGCCGGAGGCGTTCCGCCCGCTGGTCACGTCGTTCAGGTAGGGGGCCGATGCCTTCTGGTAAAGGTCCTGAGCCGGGTAGCTCACGCCGCTGTTGTAGCCGGCGGCGTTGGCCAGGGCGAAGAACGAGGCGATCGTCGGCGAAGCCACGCTGGTGCCGCCGAAGACCAGCCAGTTGGCGCCACCGCTGGAGCCGTAGCTGTCATAGACGGCGACCCCGGTATACGGATCGGCGTCGGAGGAGACGTCGGCGACGACCCGCTTGGTGCAGCCGATCGCCCCGCTCGGGGTCGCCGGCAGGACCGCGGTCTGCCAGGAGCTCTGCGCGATGTAGCCGCTGCAGCCGCTGCCGGCCCCTTCGGACGTGCTGGTCGACCACACCTTCTCGCTCCAGCCCCGGCTGTTCGACGCCCGGGACAGTGAGGTGCCCCCGACGGCGACGACGTCGTTGGAGGCGGCCGGGAACTCGACGCCGTAGCCGCCGTCGCCGCTGCTGGCGGTGATCGCGATGCCCGGGTGGTTGTAGTACTCCGACGCAGCGGTCGTCTCGCCGCTGAACTCGTTACCGCCATAGCTGTTCGAGATGGCGTTCGCGCCGCGGGCGGCCGCCGTGTTGACTGCGGTGCCCAGGTCGTTGAAGCTGGCCGAGCTGGCCGCCTCCAGCAGGATCTTGCAGTCCGGGCAGGTCGCCGAGACCATGTCGACGTCAAGGTCGATCTCCTGGCCCCACCCGGTGTTGCCGCCGGGGCTCGACGACGTCACGGCCCCGCCGTTCTCGTTCAGCTCGGTGAAGCAGCCGTTGGCGACCGTGCAGGGCGGCAGGTTGAACTGCGCCCGGTAGGCCGCCAGGTCGGAGGCGACGTTGGGGTTCTGGTAGGCGTCGACGATCGCCACCGTCTGGCCGTTCCAGTTCCAGGTCGACCCGGTCACCAAGGGGAACCCGTAGGCCGAGGACAGGTCGGCCGGCGCGTAGCCGGACGTGTAGCTGGTTGATGCGAGCGGCTTGTTGTTGGCCCCGTCCAGCACTTCGGCGGTGCACGCCGCCGAACCTGCGCCGGCATTCGCACAGACCTTGGCGGAGTGAACGGCGCCCTGCCCGCTCACGGCAAGAGCGGACTCGGCCCCCGGAAGGGCCACCACGCCGGTCACGCCCAACAGGGCAGCAGAAAGCAGAGCAGGTACGCGGTGGCGCATGTGAACTCCTTGGGCGCAAGGGACTCGGTCAAACCAAGTATGGGGGGGGGCTTGCGCGCCCCGCCATCCTCCAAACGGGTCAATCCTGGGGGTCGGTTCGGACTACATTCGTTCTAGTCGGTATGCCGTCAAGGCGCCGCCGACCGACTATCGTGGAAGGCAATGACCGGGGTCGGAGAACTCGAAGGATTCGTCCGGGAGCAGTACGCCCACCGGGAGGCGTTGGTCCGCTCGCACTACGCCGCCGAGGCTCCCCGGCTGGCCCGCGCCTGCCACCAGATGGCCGAGCGTTTTGCCCGCGGCGGCCGGATCCTCGCCTTCGGGCTGGGGGCGGCGGCCACCGACGCCGCGCACATCTCGGTCGAGTTCGTGCACCCGGTGATCGTCGGCAAGCGCGCCCTGCCGGCGATCGCCCTGCCCAACGACGGGCCGACCACGCTCGGGCTGGCCACCGAGGACATCGGGTCGACCTTCGCCCGGCTGGTCGAGGTGCTGGGCGAGCCGGAGGACATCGCCATCGGCCTGTCGCTCGGCCCCGACGACCCGTCCGAGCCGGCGATTGCCGCCGGGCTCAAGCAGGCGGCGGCCCGGGGAATGCTGACCATCGGGCTGGTGGGCGCGTCGTCGCAGCCAGCGTCGCGGTCGGTCGAGGCCGACTGGGTGTTCAGCTGCGACGACCCCGATCCCTTTGTCGTCCAGGAGGTCCACGAGACCGGCTACCACATGCTCTGGGAGCTGGTGCACGTGTTCTTCGAGCACAAGGGCCTGCTGAAGGGGCGCTCCGCCGGGCCGGTCCACGACTCCGGGGCGTCGAGCTTCCTGTACCCGTTCCTCGCCGAGGCCGAGACCGACCTGGACTCGGTGCTGGAGGGGATCCAGGGGTCAATCCGGCAGAAGGCCGAGGACGTGATCTCGATCCGGGGCTTCGGCGAGCGGACCAACCCGGCGTCGATGGTGCGGGTCGCCCATTTGCTGGCTGACCGGTTCGCCGCCGGCGGCAAGCTGCTGGCCTTCGGCAACGGGGGGTCGGCAACCGATGCCCAGGACTTCGTCACCGACCTGATGGCCCCGCCCCGGGGGCTGCGGCCCCGGCCGGCGCTGTCGCTGACCAACGAGGAAGCGGTGGTGACCGCCGTCGGCAACGACGTCGGCTACGACAACGTCTTCGCCCGGCAGGTGATCGCCTACGGGAAGGCCGGTGACATCGCCTTCGCCATCTCGACCTCCGGCGGCTCGCGCAACGTGCTGGCCGCCCTGGAGGAGGCCCGGCGGCGGAAGCTGACCTGCTTTGGCCTGGCCGGGTATGGCGGGGGGCCGATGCTCGCCCGGGGCCTGGTGGAGGAATGCCTGACCATCGACTTCGAGTACATCCCCCGGATCCAGGAGGCCCAGGCGACCCAGTACCACGTCCTCCGCCGGCTGATCGAGCAGGTCTGACGCTCCGGCCCGCGGGCCACCTCTTGGGCGAAAAACGCGGTCAGGGCGCGGCTGTACGGGGAAGACCTTGAGCGAGAAGTGAACAATCCGATCGACGTGAAGGGACTTGCCCGCGACCTGGGCGTGGCCGCCGAGGGCGAGGTCCGCTTCGATGCCCTCAACCGGGCGCTCTACGCCAGCGACGCTTCCAACTTCCGCCAGCCGCCGCTGGGGATCGTGCTGCCCAGGACACTCGACGACATCGTTGCCGTGCACCGGGTCTGCCGGGAGTACGGGGCGCCGATCACCCCTCGGGGGACCGGGACCAGCCTGGCCGGGCAGGCGGTCAACCGGGCGGTCATCGTCGATGTCTCCCGGCACCTGACCGGCATCGGCGGCATCGATGTCGCGCACCGTACCGTGACGGTCGAACCGGGGGCGATCAACGGCCGGGTGACCAACGCCGCACGGGCCGAGGGCCTGGTCTACGGCCCCGACCCGGCGACCCATGCCTACTGCACCATCGGCGGTAACCTCGGCACCAACGCCTGCGGCTCCCACTCGGTACAGGCCGCCTTCTACGGCCCCGGGCCGAGGACCTCGGACAACGTCGAGTCGCTGGAGGTCCTCACCTACGACGGGCTCCGGCTGGTGGTCGGGCCGACCTCACCTGCCGAGTTCGAGGCCATCGTCGCCGCAGGGGGACGCCGTGCCTCGATCTACCGGGAGCTGGCCGACCTGGCCCACCGGTATGCCGGCCTGATCCGGGAGCGGTACCCGGACATCGCCCGGCGGGTCTCCGGCTACAACCTGGACGAGCTGCTGCCCGAGCACGGCTTCAACGTCGCCCGGGCGCTGGTCGGCACCGAGGGTACCTGCGTCACGATCCTCCGGGCGACGCTGAAGCTGACCCCGGCCCTCCCGTGGCGGTCGCTCGTGGCCGTAGCCTTCGGCACCATCGCCGAAGCCGCCGACGCCGGCCCGGAGATCCTGGCCCTGCGGCCGGTGGCGCTGGAGGGCTTCGACGACCGGGTTGTGCGCGACCGCGAGGGGATCCTGCCCGGGCCGGGCGCAGGCTGGCTGCTCGCCGAGTTCGGCGCCGACGACCAGGCCGGCGCCGACGACCAGGCTCGCCAGCTGGTCGGCCAGCTCACCGCGCACGGCGTCGAGGCCGGCCGGGTCAAACGCTTCGAGCACCCGGAGCAGGCGGCAGCCGCCTGGAAGGTCCGGGAGAGTGCCCTGGGCACCGCCTCCTTTGCCCCTGATGGCACCGACTTCTGGGCGGGGTGGGAGGATGCCGCCGTGGGTCCCGAACAGCTCGGGGACTACCTCCGGGACCTCCAGTCGCTCTACCGCCGCCGCGGCGTCAGCGGCGCCATCTACGGCCACTTCGGCCAGGGCTGTGTCCATTCCCGGATCTCCTTCGACCTGCGCACCCGGCCGGGTGTCAAGGGCTACCGGGCGTTCATGGAGGACGCCGCCGACCTGGTCGTCTCCTACGGCGGCTCGCTGTCGGGCGAGCACGGCGACGGCCAGCAGCGGGCCGAGCTGCTGCCGAGAATGTACGGGGAGGAGCTGATCGACGCCTTCCGCCAGTTCAAGGCGACCTGGGACCCGGAGGGCGGGATGAATCCAGGCAAGGTGGTGGACCCGCGCCGCCTCGACCAGGACCTCCGGCTGGCTGGTCCCCAGCCGGCCCGGCCGTCCGTGCAGTTCGCCTACCCCATCGACCAGGGCGACTTCCGCCACGCCACCGTGCGCTGCGTCGGCGTCGGCCGGTGCCGGGTCCCCGATCCCGCCGGCGTCATGTGCCCCAGCTTTGCTGCTACCGGCGAGGAGGAGCACACCACCCGGGGTCGCGCCCGGCTGCTGTTCGAGATGCTCCAGGGCGACGTCATCGGTGGCGGTTGGCGCAGCCCCGAGGTCGCCGAGGCGCTCGACCTGTGCCTGGCCTGCAAGGGGTGCAGCAACGACTGCCCGGTTTCGGTCGACATGCCGACCTACAAGGCCGAGTTCCTCCACCACCACTTCAAGGGCCGGCTGCGGCCCCGGCAGGCCTATGCCATGGGGCTGATCGACCTGTGGGCGGCGGGGGGCTCGCGGATGGCCGGCCTGGCCAACCTGATCGGTCGGTCCCCGGTGGTCGCCCAGGCCGCCGGGGTGGCCCGGCAACGGGCCATGCCGGCGCTGGCCCGGGTGACGCTGCGGCAGTGGTTTGCCCGGCGGCCGGTCGTGAATGTGGGTGGGCCCCGGGTGCTGTTGTGGGCAGACACCTTCTCGAACTTCTTCGACGCGGCGGTCGGCAGGGCGGGCGTCGAGGCCCTGGAAGCGGCCGGCTACCAGGTCGTGCTGGCCCGGAAACGGCTCTGCTGCGGGCGGCCGCTCTACGATTACGGCTTCCTCGGGCTGGCCAGACGGTACCTGCGGCGGTGCGTCGACGGGCTTCGCGACGAGCTCCGGGCGGGCACGGCGGTCATCGGGCTGGAGCCGTCGTGCCTGGCGGTGTTCAAAGACGAGCTGCCCGGGCTGCTGCCCGGCGACGAGGATGCCGAGCGGCTTGCCGCCCAGAGCTTCCACTTCTCGGCGTTCCTCGCCGGGCGGGATCACCCCCGCCCGCTGCCGGCCCTCGCCGGGAAGGCCCTGGTCTGGGGCCACTGCCACCACCGGGCGACCGGCGGGCTGGAGGCCGAGCAGGAGGTCCTCCGCTCGATGGGCCTCGACGTCGCCATGGCCCCCCCGGGCTGCTGCGGCCTGGCCGGGTCGTGGGGGTTCGAGGCGGAGCACTACGATCTGTCGATGCAGATTGCCGAGCGGGGCCTCCTGCCTGCCGTCCGCGCCGCCGATCCCGGGACCCTGATCGTCGCCGACGGGTTCTCCTGCCGGACCCAGCTCAGCCAGTCCGGCACCGGCCGGGAGGCCCTCCACCTGGCCCAGGTGCTGGCCGGGGCCAAGCAGCACGCCTGACCGCCTGAACGCGGTGAACTTCCTCTTCACCGTCCCGCCGCGGTCACGGTTATGGTGCGCGCTGACCGGTGCCGCCCTGGCGGCCGTCGCCATCCTGCTCCTGCCCGGGCTCTTCTTCGTGGGGACACCGCTGCGTGATGCCGGGGAGGGCCTGGGCTTCCTGGTCATGGCGGTCGGTGCGGTCTCGGCGCTGCGGCTGGCGGTGATGCGCCGGCCCGTGCTCCGGCTGGCCGGTGGCGAGCTGGCCGTCCGGCACCCGGGCCTGTTCCGCGGCCTGGTCACCGTGCCGATCGCCGAGGTCCGGGCGGTGCTGGTCTCTGATGCGGTGATCCAGCGGGGGCTGATGCAGTCGACCCTGCCGCCGCAGTTTGTGCTCGAACCGAGCGAGGGCGAGAAGGTCTATGTCTATCCGGGCGGCCGGCGCTTCGTCCCGGCCCTGGGGTTCTTCCAGCAGTCGGTGAACCTGTGCCTGCTGTTCCGTGCGCCGGTGACCCTTACCGGCGTCCGCCGGCTGCCGGCGCTGTTCCTGGACAACCGGGCGCTGCTGCGGATGCGGACCGTGCCGGGGATGTGCCTGCCGCTGGAATCGCCGGCGGCAGCCCAGCAGGCGCTGGTCGACCTCGGGGTCGCCCGGTCCATGGCGCAGGCGGAGTTGGAGGCGATGCTCCCTCAGCTCCAGCGCCGGAACTGGCGGGGGCGGTGAGTCTTGTAGACAGCCTTCTTTGTAAGCTGACGGGTCTATTTGATCCCTCACGTTACAAAGAACGGCAACCTCCGGGCCCGCCCGTCAGAGCCGGGCCCGGAGGCCACCCAGATCGAGCCGGTTACGCCCCCGCCATGGCCGCCGAGAACTCCTTGACGATGTCGGCGGTGAAGCCTTTGGCGTCGCCGAAGAGCATCAGCGTCTTGTCCATGTAGAACAGGTCGTTGTCGATTCCGGCGAAGCCGGGGCTCATCGACCGCTTGATCACCATCACGGTCCGGGCCTTGTCGACGTCCAGGATCGGCATCCCGTAGATCGGTGAGGTCTTGTCGGTCTTTGCCGCCGGGTTGGTGACGTCGTTGGCCCCGATGATCAGCACCACGTCGGTCTGGGCGAACTCGGCGTTGATGTCCTCCATCTCGACCAGGGCGTCGTAGGGCACGTTGGCGTCGGCCAGGATCACGTTCATGTGGCCCGGCATCCGGCCGGCGACCGGGTGGATGGCGAACTTCACGTCGATGCCTGCCTTGGTCAGCGAGTCGTACAGCTCCCGCACCTTGTGCTGGGCCTGGGCAACCGCCATCCCGTAGCCGGGCACGATGACCACCGACGACGCCGCCTCCAGGATCGACGCCGCCTCCTCGGCGGACCCGCTGCGGAAGGGCCGTTTCTCCCCACCGCCCTTGGTGGCCACCGCTCCGAAGCCACCGAACAGCACGTTGGTGAACGAGCGGTTCATCGCCTTGCACATGATGATCGACAGGATGAGGCCCGACGACCCATCGAGTGCACCGGCGACAATCAGCAGCTTGTTGGCCAGGACGAAGCCCATCATGGCCGACGACAGGCCGCCGTAGGCGTTCAGCAGGGCGATGACCGTAGGCATGTCCGCCCCGCCGATCGCCATGATCAGGAACACCCCGAGCAGCAGCGGGATGACGATCAGGGCGGCGAACACGGCGGTCTTGGTGGGCTCGAAGTTGAGGTACACCGCGATGACCAGGGCGGCGACCAGCACGACCCCCTTCACCACGTTGTGGCCCTTGTAGACGATCGGCTTCTGCGGGAGGATCTCCTGTAACTTCCCGGCGGCGATGAGGCTCCCGGTGAAGGTCAGGTAGCCGAGGATCACCTCGGCGCACAGGGCGGCCATGTTGAAGTGGGAGTGGATCAGCCCGCTCTCCTGCAGGTAGAACTCGGCCGTGCCGACCAGGGCCGCCGCCCCCCCGCCGCAGGCGCGCATGAAGGCGATCTGCTGGGGGACGGACTTCATCGGGGTGAGCACCGCCAGCGGGATGCCGGCGATCGCCCCGAGGACCAACCCGAGGATGATCCACTGGTAGTCGGCGATCGTGCCGGGAACGTGGCCGGCCCCGCCGTGGCTGTAGTTCAGCAGCGTCGCCAGGATGGCGATCGCCATGCCGATCTCGCCGACCCGGTTGCCCTTGACCGCGGTCGCCGGCTTGTTCATCCACTTCAGCGAGTAGACGAAGCAGATGACGGCGATGATGTAGGAGTAGTCGACGATCTGGGAGCGGGTCGCCAGGCTCATGGCTTCGCCCCCGGCCCAGAAGGCGCCCCGCCGGCCCCGGTCTTCGCCGGCTCCTTCTTCTTGAACATCTTCAGCATCCGGTCGGTGATCCAGAAGCCGCCGACGACATTGGCCATCGACAACACGATCGCCGCAGTCCCGAGGACGGTGGCGAGGTGGCTGTCCTCACCACCGGCAAGCACGATCGCACCGACGACGGCGATGGCCGCGATGGCATTGGTCAGCGACATCAGCGGTGTGTGCAGCAGCGGGCTGACCCGCCGGATCACGTCCAGGCCGATGAAGGTGCCGAGGACGAAGACGAAGAGGTACGTCGACAGCTGGCTGGCCATCTAGCTGCCTCCTTCGCCCGGAGCATCGGAGCCGGGCGGCGGAGCCGGCGGTGCCAAGTCGGGCAGGCCCAGGGCCTTCCGCACCCGGGCGTTCATGACCTCGCCGCCCTTGGCGATCATCGACTCCCGGACGATCTCGTCCTCCATGTTCATGTTCAGGACACCCTTCTTGTACATGTTGAACAGGAAATTGGTGACGTTCTTGCCGTAGGTCATCGATGCGTGGACCGGGACCGTCGCCGGGAGATTCGTAGGGCCGTCGATGACGATCCCGTTGACCACGACCTCCTGGTCCGGCTGCGACAGGGCGACGTTGCCTCCCTGGCCGGCGGCCATGTCGATGATCACCGACCCGGGCGCCATCCCCTTGACCATCTCCTCGGTGACCAGCAGGGGGGCTTTCTTGCCCGGCACCTGGGCGGTGGTGATGACGATGTCGCTCTGCGCGATCACGGTGGCCAGCACCTCCCGCTGGCGGCGCAGGAACTCCTCGCTCTGCTCCTTGGCGTAGCCGCCGGTGCCCTGGGCCGCGGCGGTGTCCAGCTCGACCTTGACGAACTTGCCGCCCAGGCTCTCGACCTGCTCGGCGGTCTCCGGCCGCACGTCGAACGCCTGCACCACCGCCCCGAGCCGCTTGGCGGTGGCGATCGCCTGCAGTCCGGCGACACCGACCCCCAGCACGAACACCTTCGCCGGCGGGATCGTCCCGGCGGCGGTGGTCATCATCGGCATCATCTTGGGCAGTAACCGGGCGGCCCGGATGACCGCCTTGTAGCCGCCGATGTTGGCTTGGGAGGAGAGCACGTCCATGCTCTGCGCCCGGGTGATGCGGGGGACCAGCTCCATGGCGAAGGCGGTGACCCCCTTGGTCGCCAGCTCGGCGACAAGCTCCGGAGCGGCCAGCGGGTTGGCCAGGCCGATCAGGATCTGCTCGGGCCGGAGCTGGTCCAGGTCGCCCCGACCGGCATCGGGGTTCGCCGGGAAGGTGCGGATCTGGGCGACGATGTCGGCACCGAAGGCCTCGGCCCGCGAGCCGACCGTCGCCCCGTGCTGGGCGTAGGCTTCGTCGACGAAGCCGGCCCCCGCCCCGGCCCCCGCCTCCACGACGACCCGCAATCCGGCCTTGGTGAGGGCCGGGAGCGCCGTGGGGGTCAGGGCCACCCGGTGCTCCCCCGGGAAGCTCTCCTTCGGTACCCCCACGGCTAACGACGAGCCTTCTTCGGCCATGCGCCTGACCTCCTCCTCAGCCGGACCGCATCGTGGTTCCGGCTGCCTTCCGATAAGTCCCTTCGCTTACCCGAATGCTCGCCTTTGTAAAGCGCCTGCCGGCCGGGTAGCCGGCCTGGCGGCGCTTCCCGCCGTTACGCGGTCGTCGCGGGTTCAGACGCCTTCCCCGACACCAACGCGCGGGCGTGTGCTGCCACATTCTCTGCGGTGAAGCCGAACTCCCTGAGGACGACCTCCCCGGGCGCCGAGGCGCCGTAGTGGTCGAGGCCGATCGACGCGCCCCGCTCCCCGACCCAGCGCTCCCAGCCGAAGATCGAGAGGCACTCGACGCTCAACCGGGCGGTGACCGCCGGCGGGAGCACCTCGTCCCGGTAGGACTGCGGCTGGCGGGCGAACAGCTCCCACGAGGGCATCGAGACGACCCGCGCCCGGATCCCGTCGGAGGCCAGGCGCCCGGCGGCGTCGACGGAGATGAAGACCTCGGACCCGGTGGCGATGATGATCACGTCGGGCACCGGGCTGCCACCGTTGGCCGCAGGAGGCTCGTAAAGCGTGTAGGCCCCCTTGTGCAGACCTGACGCGGGGGCCAGGGTGGAGCGGTCCAGCACCGGCACGTTCTGCCTGGTGAGCACCAGGGCGACCGGGCCCCCGGTGTGGGACATGGTGTAACGCCAGGCCTCGACCGCCTCGTTGGCGTCGGCGGGCCGGATCACCACCATGTTCGGCATCGCCCGCAGGCTGGCGAGGTGCTCGACCGGCTGGTGGGTTGGCCCGTCCTGGCCCTGGCCGATCGAGTCGTGCGAGTAGACGAAGATCGTCGGCGCCTTCATCAGGGCGGCGAGGCGCACCGCCGGGCGCATGTAGTCCGAGAAGATCAGGAAGGTGCCGCCATAGGGCCGCACCCCGCCGTGGAGTCCCATCCCGTTCATGGCGCAGGCCATGGCGTGCTCCCGAACCCCGTAATGGAGATACCGGCCCCCGGTGCCCGGCCCCATCACCTCGGCGTCCTTGATGGCGGTCAGGTTGGAGCCGGTGAGGTCGGCCGAGCCGCCGATCAGCTCGGGGACAT
>DAIQBQ010000025.1:0-16267 GCA_036781065.1 Actinomycetota bacterium | reverse complement strand
CCGCCAGTCTGGCTGGCTCGCCAGGTCGACCGGGCCATCGAGGTCCAGCCGCTCGCCGCCCAGGTAGAGCGTGCCCGCGCCGACGGTCAGGTCGACCGTGGACCCCGGTGGGCTACCGGTCGGCCTTGCGGAGACCGCGTAGCCGTTGTCAGGTGTTCCCACGGGACCCACGACGTCGAGGGTCACGGCGCGGTCGCCGGCTGCCTCGATGGCCGCCGCCTCGTTCCAGTCCGCCTCCAAGCTGACCCGTCCCTGCTGGGCGACAAGCCCGCGCCACTTGCGGGTCGGGTCGTAGCTGACGCGTGCGCGGTCGCTGCCCATCAGGACTGCCCTCCTTCGCCCGCAACGGGGCAGGGTTCAGGTGACATGAACGATCACCGGTGTCAGGCCGAGCGGCATGTACTCGGCGTACTTGATCAGGAGGCCCTGCTCCTTGATGGGGGCGAGGCCGGACGAGAATGCCCCCATCTCCGAGCCGGTGTCCGCCCCGGCGGAGACCGTGGCGCCGGCTGCTCCGCCGGTGATCGCCTGGTCGACGGCCTCCAGCAGTTGGCCGTAGCCGGGGTTGCCGTAGTCGGTGGAGGTGAACAGCGCCGCCTGCAGACCGACGGTCACCGACTCGTACGGTCGGGGGACCCGGCTCCCGCCCACGTAGGCGCTGAACCGGACGCAGCCGTCCTGGGTGTCGTCGACATTGGCGAACCCGGTGACGATGGTGTCGCTGGCGACCAGGCGGTGCACCGCTAGGGCGCCGAGCACGCTCACCCGGGACAGGGTGACCGTGGCGTTGCTGACCGCCACGGCGGCGAGCCCCAGCGCCCCCGGCAAGGCGGCGTCGAGCAGGCCCCGGTTGAGCGTGGCCGTGCTGGCAGATGGGGGCGACGACGTCTGCCCGGCCAGTGCCAGCAGGTCGGGGCTGAGCGGAACGGCGGCGAAGCGGGCCGGGTCCCAGAGCGACGGGCCGGTGACCAGCTGGTTCAAGCCGTCGACGACCGCCTGCGGCACCAGCGCCGGGGCTGCGTAGGTGTGGAGGGCCGCCTGGGCCGGAGCCGGGAGGGCGGCGAGAAGCGCTTCGGGCAGCGGGGCCTTGGCGGTGAGGCTGGCGGCGAGCAAGGCGGGGTCGTAGACATCGGCGGCCGTGTACTCCGGGCCGGTCGTGGCCGGGATGGCCTGGACGATCGAGTCGGTGATCGTCAGCGTCTCCACCGAGCCCCCGTACCGGGTGCGGATGGGGCCGAGGATGCTGTGGTCGACGAGCAGCTGGCGGATTGCCCCCGACCCGGACCCGGGCGGGGAGCTGCCGGGCCCGGGCGGGGAGCCGCCCCCCGGAGCTGCCCCGGGATCGGCTTCGATCCAGATCGTCGCCGGGCGCAGCGGCTGACCGTCGACCGCCGAGGCCAGCGGGGTGGCCGCCGGCGGCGCTGCCGGAGCGCCGCGGTGCAGGGTGCCCGGGTCGACGGTGCAGGCGGTGATCCGGACCGTGTCGAACGAGCCCCGGAGCACGACATCGCAGCCGGAGATCAGCAGGCCGTCCAGCGTCAGCTCGGCTTCCCCGGCTCCGGTGAACACCCAGGCCGGCACGCTCCCTCCCGGCGGGGAGCCGGGCGCCGGCCGCAGCACCGGGCGTTGCTCGGGCGCGGCCGCCACCAGCACGGCGCCGATCGGCGTGGCGGCCGTGCCGACGTCGGCCAGCACCCGGTAGGTGAGCGAATCGCCGATCACCACCGTGCCCGCCGGTGCCACTGAACTGAGGGCGGTGGCCAGGCCGCTGCCGCCGCTGACCGCCGTCACCTGCGGGCCGGCGGGCGGGGGCGGGTTGCCCAGCAGCAGCCGGTCGTACGGGCCGGCTCCCAGGTTGGCGGCGAAGCCGTAGCTGTAGCTGACCGACAGGGCCTCGGCGGGGCCCGGCGGGGACCCGGACACAGGCCCCGGCGGGGATCCGGGCTGCAGCCGGAAGCGGCCCAGCTCCGGCCAGACCCTGGCCAGCGCGACGCCGGTCACGCCGTAGCCGTACGGCACCAGGGTCGCCGGGGGCGGCTCCGGGTTGGGCGGCGGGTTGGGGTAGGGCGCTGCCGGCGGCGCCGTCGAGCCGGTGGCTGCTAGCGCCTGCTCCAGGCTGGCGGTGATCGGCCCGGGCACCTGCCATTCGTAGGCCGGGGTCCAGGCGTCGGCAACGTCGTCCGGGGGCGGCACCACCGGCAGGAAGAGCGGGACCTCCCGCCCGGTCGGGTCGAAGACGAACTCGCCCGGGCAGCCGGCCACCGCCACCGGCGTGCCGGCACCGATGGCGAACGAAGTGAGCCGCCATAGGAAGACGAGCAGCTTCGGGATGCCGAAATGGCCCACCGCTCCCTGCCCGGCCCGCAGGTCGGCGGTGTGAAAGAACTCGTCGAACGGCGACCCGGTGAGCGCCGCGCCGTGGGCGGACCGGAGGTCGGCCAGCCCGCCGGCTGGCGTGCCGGTCAACGGCCCGATCAGCCCTTCCCGGGTGAGCAGCCCGGCCACGTCGGGGGCGCCGGCATCGGGGAAGGCCGCCCCGCCGACCATCGGGTCGAGCCCGTGCCGGGTCCGGCCCAGCCGGCGGAAGCCCTCGACGACGTGGGCGTCCCACCCGGTCACGTCCCGGGCCAGCTCCTCCAGAACCGCCAGCGTGCCCTTGCGGCGCCGGTAGTGGATGGTCTTGGCCACGTCCAGCCGGTGGCCACGGGCGTCGAGGCCGTTGACCAGGTTCGTGCCGAGCAGCTCGCCGATGTACGGGATCACCCAGTCGTCGCAGGTCTCGATCGACTGGTCGGCCCACAGCCGGTCCAGGCTGCGGCGGACGACGGCCACCTGGGCGCCCACCCGGTTCAGGAGCTCCTGCAGCGGGCCGGCGGATCCGTAGGCGTCGCTGTCGTCGGTCCGGTAGACCGCCGGCAGCAGCGACCAGAGGCGCTGGGCGTAGTAGCCGGCGTAGCCGTCGTCGACGTCAGCCACCGGCCGGGATCCCCGTGAGCGCGAGGTTGCCGGCGAGGAGCTCGAAGTAGGCGCCCTCCCCTGGGTCGGCCACCTGGTCGAGGCGGCGCAGGAAGACGAACTCCAGCGGCGGCGGTGCCGCCACCAACCAGCTCACCTCGAGCTGGTGGACGGCGACGACGCCGGGCACGCTGAGCGCCGCCTCGAGGTGGCTGCGGTACAGCCACTGGCCGATGCCCATCCCGGTGGGGCTGAAGGCGCCGGTGACCGGGTCGGCGAACGCCGCGGTGGCGGCCGTCACCACGTCGTCCACCACCCGGTTCGCCGCCACCACCAGGGTCGCCGACACCGAGACCTCGACCGGCTGGGCGGCGGCGACCGCTACCGGCCGGTTGGGATCATCCGAACCGGCCAGCGCCTGCGTGGCCGACACCAGGCCCCCGGCGTCGTCGTTGACGTAGACCTTCACCAGGCTCCGCTGCTCGGCCGGGTCGAAGGTCCAGTAGGCCTTTGCCCGGGTGACGCCGGCCGCCTGGGCGGCCACCACCTCGTAGTCGAGCGCCGAGATCGCTCGGCCGAAGGTGAACACGCTGGCCGGGGCATCGGCCTTGACGTCGCCCGGGGCCTGCGGGTCGCGGCCGCCGGAGGCCGCCACCGGGTTGTGGATCGCGGCGAGGTTGGGCTGGCGCTGCACGATCGTGGTCAGCCGCCCGGCGGGGGGCGTGGCCGCTCCCGAGCCGTAGCGGTAGGTGGCCACGACGTTGCCGGTGCCCGAGGTCAGCCGCGAGCCGTTCACGCCGTCCCCGAAGCGGATGGTGGCGCTCTGGTCCGGAGCCCGCTCGACGACGTAGACCGTTGCTGCTGGTGGCTGGTTGTAGAGCGTCGGCACCTCGTTCCACCGGATGCCGTCGACGTACACCGCCAGGGCGGCCGCCCACCCGGCCCCGCTCGCCAGGTGGGTGAGTGGGGACTTCTTGAGCGGGAACCGCTGGTTGGCCACTGCCGCGTTGCCGCTGCCGAGCACCTCGTTGGCGACGGTGGTGCCTCGGGACACGGCCACGACGTCGAAGAGCAGCCGCAACGGAACCTGCAGCGGCGGGTCGAAGCTGGCCGGCGCCGGCGGGGCCGGGCTGAGGTCGAGCAGCACCGGGCTCCCGGAGGGGCTCCCGGCGGGAGCCACCTGCACGACGGTGCCGGCCCCGGTGGCGTCCTCGAGGAGTGCGGTGGAGACCCCGGCGGGCAGCACGAACGCGGCGGGCACGGCGACGGTGGCGGGCAGGGCCGGCAGTGACCCCACCGGGTTGGCCAGCACGGTCCCGACGTCCCGGAAGCCGTGCCGCACGGCGATCGCCCCGGGGCTGCCGTAGCCGCCCAGCGTGCCCGGATCGGCGGTGGCCACGCTGAGCGCGGTGTACGGGAGGACGAGGTCCGGGGCCGCCGGGCTGAGCGGCTCGGGGAAGGCGGTATGCCCCAGCTGGTCGGAGCTGCCGGTGACCAGGCCGAGCACCGAGGAGAACTGGGTGCCCCCGTCGAAGAGCACGAGGTCGCCAGCCTGGATCGACCGGACGGTTGCCGACAGGTTGACCGTCACCGGGGACTCGTCGCCCGCCACCGGCACCGCCGGTGACAGGTCCGAGCCCTGAAGGCTCCACAGCGAGGCGGCGGCGACCGGCTTCATCAGGCGGTAGCCGGCGGCGGTCCGGGCCGTCGGCTGCGCCGGCGGCAAGCCCCGGAACCAGCTGCCGGGGATGCCGACCAGCCCTGGCGAGAATGCGGCTGCCCGCCCGGGCGAGAAGGCAGCCCTGAGGCCGGCTGGCGCCAAGGCCGAGCCAGCCAGCTCGATCGGCGAGCCCACCAGCTTTACGGATGGGCCCACCCGTGCCGCCGACGAGGCCGCCCGCTCCAGCAAGGACGCCTCCGCCTCCTCGAAGACGATCGGGACGTCGATCAGCGCCGGGGCGCCCGGGGTCGTGCCCCACACCGCCGCCGGGGAGAACGAGACCCGGGTGTTGACCGCCCCGGTGCCGGGGTCGGTCTCCGGGCTCACCGCGGCGACGGTCACCAGCGACCAGTTGTCGTCGGTGCCGGTCCAGCCGCGGGCAACCAGCAGCAGCCGGTCCCCGGCCTTCGCCCCGGTCACCTTCCCGGCCAGCAGCACCGAGGCCGGGCCGGCGTCGGTCACCGACCCGCTGGAGCGCACCCTGAGCGCCGGGTCCGGGGGAAGTGTGGCCACGACGTCGGAGCGCCCCGGGAAGGTCGCTGCCGCGGCCACCTCGAAGGTCTGGGCCGGGATCCCCGGGGTGGCGGTGCTCGAGAGCTGCATGCCGGCCGGGATCCCGAGCGGCTCGGCGGGTCGGGTCGTGGTGCGGATCGCCCCGACCTGGCCGGTCGCCGCCAGCCCCGGGGCGGGGACGTAGCCCAGGAGCCCGACCAGCCCGGCGATGCTCTCCGGGAACTGGGCCGTCCGCAGGTAGGCCTCGTTGGCGATGCGCTCGTTGTAGAAGGTCAGCACGTCGGCCAGGTAGGCCCACCACTCGAGGAACTGCAGGCCGAGGTCGGCTGGCGCCGGGCGCCAGGCCCCGAGCGCCTGCTCGCCGGGAAGGGGCCGCAACAGCGCCCGGCGGAAGCCGGTGAAGTCGTCGACCCGGTCGGCGATCACCGCCAGCCCGGGCGGGTTGCTGACCACCTGGGGGTCCTGCGCAATCTCGCACGGGCAGGCGGCGGCAGCGGCCACCGGCGGTGAGGGCGGCGTCGGTGAGGGCGGCGTCGGTGAGGACGGCGGCGAGCCGTTCATGCCTTGCCCCCGTTCACGATCACCTTGAGCGATCCGGCCTCCGGGCGGCTCGGGTCGTCGTCGACCCGCAGGATCTGGTCGGCTCCGACGGCGAGCGTCTCCGGCAGCGGCGCCCAGCCGCGCTGGCCCCCACGCTGGCGGAAGAGCACCAGGGTGACCCCGTCGACCCCGGTGCAGGCCTGGACGGCAGCCAGTAAGGCGCTGGACTCCAGCGGCGCCCCGAAGCCCCAGCGGGTGTGGTCGAAGAACCCGGCTGCGCCGCCCGGCAGCGGCCCCGGCCGGAGGGCGTCGAGCACGGCCGCCTCGACGTCCGCACCGAAGTACGCCGGATCGGCGCAGAGCGTGATCTGCAGGTCGACGGAGACGTAGCGGGGCGGGAGCACGTAGCTCTCGTAGCCGGCCAGCCGCCGCCGGTTGAGCAGGTCGCTGAGCTGGGCGACCTCCGGGAGCGTCGGCTGCTCGGTGGCGACCGGGTCGGCCGCGCTCAGCACGGTCAGCCAGCTACCGGTCCACCGGAACGTCGTGCCGGCCTGCTGGACCCAGGGCAGCGACTGGGCGGCGGCCACGTAGTCCGGCGGCCGCACGATGCGCAGCGGGTTGGCGCGGAACGCCTGGGGCGCCCGGTCGCGGATCTGCTGGGGCGACTCGGCGTCGGTGCCCCCGGTCGCCGGGAACGGGTTCGTGCAGCTGACCACCGGCGGGGCGGTCCCGCCGGCGGCGACGACGGTGATCGTGTCGGCCGGGACGTTCCCGGCGGCCCCGCCGCCCACCCGGTACACCGCCTGGAAGATCAGTCCCGGTGCCGGCAGCGACCCGAAGGTCCCGTCGCCGAAGCGGATTGTCGTGCCGGCCCCGCCGTCGTAGTCGAACCAGGTCGAGCCACCGGCGCTGAGCACTGCCGAGTACTGCTCCGGGGTCAGCGTGAACGCCCGGTCCCCGGCCACGGCGTCCAGCAGCCAGCGCACCCAGCCCCAGGCGAGTGGCGACGCCCCGCCCGGGTCCTGGAGGAGCACGAGCTCCGGCCGGGCGGCCTGCGCTGTGCCGGCGTCGCTGCCGGTGCCGGCAATCCACGCCAACGGTCCGCTGCCCAGGCAGTAGCGGTAGTCGGGGGTCGGGTCGTCGGGGGTCCAGTTGGCGCTCAGCCGGACGAGGGCGGCCGCCGCGTTCACCGGAGGGGTGCCGCTGGTTGCGCCCGGGATGGCGAAGGTCTCGCTGGTGCGCAACCCCTGGGTGGCCGGGACGAGGTTGCCGGCGTAGATCGTTGCCGTCAGGTCGTGGTCGTAGGCGGTCGGGCCGAGCAGGGTCACCCGGGTGAGCTGCACCCCGAACACCGGGTCCATGAGCTGCTGCGGGACCAGCCCGGTGACGACGACCTCCCGGACCGGGGGGTCGGCGCTGGTCGGCCCGGCGGTGTCGATCAGCAGGGACTGGCCGGCCGTGAGGCCGAAGCCCCAGCCGAGGAGATCGAAGCTGATGGAGCCGGCCGGCAGGCAGCGCTGCGACTCGTCCCACCAGTAGGGCACCAGGTTCGGCACCCCGGAGCGGAAGCGGTTCCAGCGGGCATCCACCGGGTAGTCGAGCGCGGCCAGCCCGCCGGTCGCCGGGTCGGCCAGGCCGTGGCCGACCTCGAAGTCGATCAGCCCGCCGCCGGCCGCCAACGCCTGGCAGTGGACGGGGGTGGTGATGGCCGTCGTCCCGGCGAGGACGTCCAGCTGCAACAGGACGGTCGCCACCGTGGCCGGCGCCGGCTCGTAGTCCACGAGCCGCGACAGGTGTAACAGCGACAACGGCTGGGTGGCCGTGGCGAGCAGCGACTCGCCGGCGATGCGGTCCTGGAAGTAGCTGAGCTCGTCGGCCATGGCCGCCAGCACCTCCATCACCACCATGCCGAGGTCGGCCTCGGACCGCTCCAGCCAGGCGGGGTAGCGCTGCGTCGAGAACTCTGACAGCGCCTGGACGAAGCTGCGGAAGTCCTTGGCCAGGTAGTCGATGGGCACGTCGAGCGCCTCGAGCGCGGGACACGATGTCGTCGGGGGCTGGCAGTCGAAGTCGCTTGCGCAGCCGGCCTTGAACGAGAACGGGACCGAGGCGAAGAAGGGGTCGAGCACCGAGCTGACGATGCCCAGGCGATAGGTCGAGAAGTCGCCCGGGGCCTTCACGCGGACGCTCAGCACCGGGCGGGCCTCACTGTCGAAGCTCCAGTCGGTCGCCTCGTCGACCGGCAGCACGGCGACGGAGGCGATCACCTCGCCGCCGGTCACGGTCACAGCCCCGGCGGGGCTTGCACCGGGCGGGGAGCCGGGCAGCGAGCCGGGCGGGGAGCCCGGAGTCGCCCCGAGCGTCCCGGCCACCGGCACGGTGTTGAGGAAGTGCACCCGCAGCGTCGTCTGGTCCGCCGAGGCCACCTCCACGTAGTCGATGCCGTTCCAGGTCACCCCCGGGCCGAGCAGGTACTGGCGGCGGTCGGTGAACCCGGCGACCGGGGCGGCGGAGCTCATTGCAGGATCACCGTGGTCGAGGCCGGGGACTGGGTTTCCACGACGTTGTAGGAGACGGTGACCTGGAGCGTGCCCGGCCCGAGCGCGGCGTTCTCGTCGCTGGTGACGACGGTCACCTCGGTGGCGGTGACGATGCCGGCAAGCCACTGGTTCAGCGCCTGCAGGACCCGGAGCTGGACGGTGGCGGCCAGGGCGTCGGACATCGGCGCGAACACCAGCGCCCGCAGCCCGCAGCCGAACTGCGGCAGGTCAACCCGCTCGCCGGGTGAGGTGAGCAGGAGCTGGCGGACCAGCTGATCGACGTGGGCCGGGTAGGCCGCCTGGGCGGTCTGCTGCGAACTGCGGTCCACCCGGAACGGGTAGGCGAGGTCTTGCCGGGCACGCGCGCCGGGCGGCGTGTTTGCGGCGGCGGTCGCCGGCGCGGTCATGCCTGCACCTCGAGGGCCGAGTCGTTGACCGAGACGCTGGAGTCGCTGACCACGACCGTGCAGCCGCCCCGGGAGAGGGTGATGCCCGAGCCGTCGAGCGTGACGGTGTTCCCGTTGGGATCGGTGATCGTGAGCGAGCCCTGGTTGTCGTCGAACTTGAGCTCGGTGGGTGCCTTGGTGGCGATCACCTTGACCGCCGCCGCCACGTCGGAGGGCACCTCACCCTCCCGCCAGTAGCATCCGACCCAGACCGGGTACGAGACGTCGCCGCCCTCGAACTCGATCCACACGCCGCTGCCGGTCTCGGGCAGGAAGGCGATGCCGACGTTCGGGCCGGCATAGGGCACGCAGGGCATGCACCAGCCGGTCTCGGTGTCGCCCAGGACCGCCGGGACCTTGGCTTTGATCCGGCAGGTCGCCGGGTCGACGTCGGAGGCGATGCCCCGGTACTTGCCGTAGAACCGGCCGCGCAGCCGCTCCAGCAGGTCCTCGAGCGCCCGGTCGTCGACGGCGTTCACAGCGAGCCTCCCCCGGCCCCGGCCGCCGCCGAGGCCAGCCCGCCGGCACCGGCGGGGGCCGGGCCGACGCCGTTGCGGACGAGGGTGAAGCGCATCTTGAAGGTGTCGAGGGCGAAGCGGTGCCGGACGGTCCACACCAGCCAGTTGCCCGAGTGGATGGCGCCGGCGCCGGCGACGGTCACCACGTCGCCGGCCCGCAGGACCGCGCCGAGCCGGTCGGCGTCGGCCTCCCCGGTGCACCGGGTGAAGAAGCCGGACTCGGTCAGCACGGCGGCGGTCCGCTGGGGGAGCTCGCCGGCGTCGGCCGGGGTGGTGAGCACGAGCGTCGAGGAGCGGCCGCTGTAGGTCGGCAGGTCCCGGTCGGCCAGGGTGGTCAGCCCGCTGGAGCCGGCGTCGGTCTCGCTGCCTTCGTCGGACGCCTGGCTCAGGTCGACCTGGCTGGCGTCCACCTGGCTGGGGCGCATGACGTCCCAGTCGAAGTCGAGCGTGTCGACCGTCCAGGCCACCGGATCGACCAGCGAGATGGTGGCCACCGGCTGCCCGTCAACCGCCGGGCGGACGAAGTAGCCGGTGCGCTGGCCCGGGGTGTCGGTGCAGGCCACCCGGCAGATCTTGCCGGCCCGGCGGGCGAGGCCCTTCAGGAACTGCAGGTCGGTGGCCCGCTGGAACAGGCTGTGGCCGTCCGGGTCGTGGGCCGGGGAGTCATCGTCGGTGTTGGCGCCGGCCGGGGTGAACCCGTAGCTGCCGAAGATGGCGTTGGCCACCTCGCCGTCGGTCTGGCCGGGCCACTCCTTGACCGTGTCGTCGACGTTCATCAGCCAGGAGGCGTCCTGGGCGGCCAGGTCGAGCTTCGACGACGACGAGGTCCGGTCGAGGTGCAGCTGCCAGGACAGCACGTAGCCGTCGAAGACGCACTGGGCCCCCTGGCCGGACGGTGTGACCACCATGCTGATGGGCGTGTACGGCTCGAAGGTGCCGTCGCCAACGTACTGGAGGTCGCCGGCTGAGGTGCGGTTGACCGGCACCCGCAGGACCAGCAGGTCCGGGCCCTCGCAGCTCTCCTCGACCTCGAGGCTCTCGACCGACGAGTAGAACGCCTGGGGCACCGGCGTGCCGTTCAGCGCCAGCTGGACCGACACCGTCATGGCAGGCCCCCGGTGGCGGTGGTCGGGATCCCGATCAGGCGGCGGGCACCGAGCGCCCCGGCAACCGGGGCGTTGTTGGCGTCGCAGAGCTGCCAGAAGCCGGTCGGGGCGTTGAGGAAGCGCACGGCCACCAGGTCAAGCCGTTCGCTGACCGGGCGGGGGTAGTAGCCGGCGATCGTTGCCGTACGCGGCGCCGGGATCATGACCGCCGCCACCACCCGGCCCCCGGCGAGGGTGACCGGGTAGGTGGCGGCACTGGCATAGCGGCTGTCGGCGGCGAACATGTCCTGGCGGCTCCGGGCTAGTGGGGGATAAACCCGATGATCGACTCGGCGGCGTTGGCCAGGTTGGCGACGGCGAGCGCCTGGCGCAGGGTCAGCGTGTAGGTGTAGGCGACGGTGGCCAGGCTCCCGAGCACGTCGTCGTCGGTGCTGGCCGCCTCCAGCTCGGCCGGGGTCAGGACCCGGATCGACAGCTGCGCCTCGGCGTGGGTCGGGCTGAGCGTCCCGTTGTAGAGCCGCTCGGTGATCGTGAGGCCGGTGACCCGGATCGGGACGATGCGCCCCGGTCCCCACACGAACAGCACCACCGGCATCGTCGAGGCGGGCACCGAGGTGGTCGGCCCCGAGGACCCGCCCCCGAGCGCCGAGGACGCCGCTGCGGACACGGCGCCCAGCAGGCCGCTGCCCCCGCCCCCGGTCGGGTAGAGCAGCATCTCGAGGGCGGCCAGCCGGCTGTAGACCCCGCTGACGACGGCGATGGCGGCGGTGGGGGCGCTGCCGTCGGCGATCTCGTCGTTGGCGTCCATGGCGATCGTGAACGAGAACGACTCGCCGGGCATCCCCTTGACCGCCAACGGGTTGTTCGTCGTCGTTCCCGACGACGGCGCCGCCTCGGGCTGGGTCCAGGTGTGGGTCAGCGTCTCCGGGTTGTACTGGAAGATGATCACGTTGGGCAGCGGGATCAGGAAGGTGGGCATGAACTCGATGAGCGCCCCCTTCAGCAGCACACTCACGGAGCCACCTCCTCGCCGCCGAGGACCCCGGCGCCCGCCGGTGCCCGGTCCCGGCCGAGCGCCCGGCCGATGGCGTCGACGATCCGCCGCGACAGCAACTCCGGTGCTTCGCCGGCCGGCGCCGCAACCTCCACCCGCAGGGTCTGGATCGCGGTGGTGCCGGCCGGGAGCTGCAGCGACGGGGCCAGGGCCTCGCCCACCAGCCGGGCCAGATGCCGGGCGGCGCCCTCGTCGAGCCCGGCGGCCCGCAGCCGCAGCCGCTCAATCGTCAGCCGGTCCGCCGGGCCGGCGCTCGGTGGGGCCGCTTGGCCGTCCGGCGGGGCCGGGGTTTCCGGCGGGGCCGCTTGGCCGTCCGGCGGTTGCTGGCTCACGGCGCCGCCCTCCGGCCCGGGCGCATGATCTGGCCCTGCTTCTCCAGCTCCCGCCGGGTGGCCGCCAGCACGTGGTGCATCTCGATCGGCGTCCCGTCGGTCCGGGCCAGGAAGGCGGCGGCCAGCGCGGCCGACTTGATGCCGGCACCGGTCAGGTCGAACTGGCCGGCCAGCGCGGCCCAGTCCAGGGCACCGACGAGCGTGGTGCCCGCCCGGTGCACCGCCCCCTCGAGGGCCAGCCGCCACAGCCGTTCCCGCTCACCGGCGTTGGGGGCGGCGAAGTCGACGATGAAGGCGATACGCCGGACGAAGGCCGAGTCGAGGTCGCCCTTGCGATTGGTGGCCAGCACCGCCACCCCGTCGAAGGCCTCCATCCGTTGCAGCACATAGTCGACCTCGATGTTGGCGTAGCGGTCGTGGGCGTCGCTCACCTCGGTCCGCTTGCCGAAGAGGGCGTCGGCCTCGTCGAAGAGCAGCAGGACCGGTGCACGCTCGCAGGCGTCGAAGACCGCCCTCAGGTGCTTCTCGGTCTCCCCGATGTACTTGCTCACCACGCCGGCCAGGTCGACCCGGTAGAGGTCGAGCCCCAGCGACCGGGCCAGCACCTGGGCCGCCATCGTCTTGCCGGTTCCGCTCGGGCCGGCGAAGAGCGCGGTGACCCCGGAGCCCATCGACGTCAGCCGGCGCAGCCCCCAGTCCTCCAGCACCTCGCCGCGGTTGCGGGCCTGCTCGTCGATCTCCCGGAGGTGGTGGTGGGTACGGGTGGAGATCACCAGGTCGTCCCAGCTGTAGGGGAGCGGGAGGTGGGTCAGCAGCTCGGGCGTTCCGGCGAGCAGCAGGCGCCGGCACACCGCCAGCAGGGCCTCGTCCCCTGCCGGCGTCACCCGGCTGGCGACGGCGATCTCGGCCGGGCGCAGCGCCCACTCGGTGACCGGCGGGGGCACCGGGTCGGGCGAGAGCGCCGACCACAGCACGACCCGCTCCGCCCGGGTGACCGGCCGGAGGCGGAACGACCGCCGGATGGCGGCGGACCGGGCCGGCAGCTCGTCCTCGGTCGCCAGGAAGCTGAGCGGGCTGAGCGCCACCGCCGGCCAGGCCGCCTCGGGCAGGGCCTCGGCGTGCTCCCATTCGAGCGCGCAGCCCTCCAGGCGTGCCCGCCGCACCTCCCGGACCGCCGCGGCCGCCGGATCCGGGGCGCCGGCGATCGCCCGGGCATCGGCGCTGACGAGGCCCAGGCCGAGCCGGGTGGCGGCGGTGGCCGCCAGGCAGGTGCGGCCCGAGCCGGGCGGGCCAGCGAGCTCGACCTCGACCGGCGGAGCCGTATCCGGGGTGGCCGAGCCGGTGGCTTGGATGCTCTGGCGGGTGGAGCCGGTGGCTTGGCCACCCGGGCGGTGTGGGCGGGCGAGCGATCCGGCGAAGGCGACGATGGCGTCGCAGACCTCGTGGCGCAGCACCGGCGGGCCGGGCGCGGCGACCCGCCGGCCTCCCGCCCCCGCCCCCCAGCCCCACGACGGATCCCGGGCCGGCCCGCTCGGCGCGATCGCCAGGTGGGGCGCGAGCAGTGCGGGCAGCAGCAGGGCATCGGCCTCCCAGTTCGTGGATGTGGTGTACGGGTCCCGGCCGTCTGCCAACGGGCGGGCCACCTGCCAGCGCACCAGCGCCGAGTCGGGACCCGGGCACCAGCCCGCCGGGTCGTCGAACAGGTCGGCGGTCAGCCCCGGCGTCGGCCCGACCGGCTCCTGGAGGTCGAGCAGGTAGCCGAAGACCCGGCTGAGCGCCGGGTCCAGCGCCGCCGCCAGGCAGAGCCCCGCCAGGTGGGCCTCCTGCGGGGTGAGGCTCAGGGTGGTTGTGAAGTGCTCCCAGCGCGGGTCGGGAGGCTCGCCGGCCAGCGTGTCGATGGACTCGGTGAGCGCGGCCGCCTGCTCGTCGGCCCGGTGGAAGGCCCGCTCGGCGGCGCGCAGCTCGCCCCAGGGCAGCAGCGCCCGGTCGACCTCGCTATGGCTGATCGTCAGGACCTGCTCGCCCTCGTAGCGGTGGCTGGCCCACAGCTGGCGGAGCCAGCGCACCCGGCGGGCGGCCCGCAACCGGATCTCGGTGACCCAGGAGGGCTCCCGGCAGCCGCCGTCGAGGGGCAGGCCGGCGCCGGTCTCCTGTTGGTCCAGGGCCTGGGGGTCCACGACCAGGGCCGCCGGGCTCACAAGGTCGCCCACAGGGCCGGGTCCGATTCGATCCCCCGGACCCGGACACTGATCGGAGCCACCGTGCCCGGCGGCCCGGCGGTGGGGGTGGGGAAGGAGAGCGACGTACCGCCGGCGCCGACGGTGATCTGGTTCGAGGGCACGGCGATCGTCCCCACCGTCGCCTCGGTGGCCCCGGCGACGAACCCCTCGCCGGCCAAGGTGATCGACGGTCCGGATGGCAGGACCGGCCCGCCCGCCGGGTCGACGTAGGCGGCCAGGCTGAGCGGCACGAGGTTCCCGGCGATCCGGACCTGGTAGCGACCAGTCGCCGGGGGCGGTCCGGGCGGGGATCCGACGGCGTCGGGGACCTGGAGCACCACCCGGGTGGCGGTGGAGTCGGCGGCGACCACCCACCCGGAGATGTCGGTGGCCACCCCCGCTTCCGAGACCAGCGCAATCGGCGCCCCGCTCAGGTTGGCGCCCATCAGCCAGACCTGCTGACCGGGGGCGACTGTGGCCGGCGACTGGGTGAAGGAGACCGGGCCGGCCGGGCCGGCATAACTGGCGCGGCGGAAGGTACCGAACAACTCGACGGTGCCCGATGGCGCCGGGGCGGCCGGCTCGACGGCGACGTTGAAGCCGGTGGTGTCGGGGGCAGCCACCGGCATCGTGTCCGGGTCGAGGAAGACCACGGCCGCCCGGTAGACGACCGACAGTCGCATCGGCGCGGTGGTCGCCTGCCAGAGGCGGCTCATCTCGTCGTAGGAGCGGTGCTCCATGGTGAGCGTCAGCTCCCAGGGCGGGGAGCCCAACGGGGCGCGGATGATCGGGTTGGCGTGGAAGAGGCGCAGCGCCACGCTCATCGCCTGCTGCTCCCAGTGATAGTTGTCCTCGGAGAACGCCGACATCAGGTAGTAGAGGTCGAGGGCGAAGGGCAGGAAGCGCACCGGCTCGCCCGGGCCGGCGGCGCTGGACAGGTTCTGCGGAGCCCAGTAGAGCGACTCCACGGCGTTGTCAGCCTCGACGTGGTACAGGAAGAGGCTGAGCTGCGGGCCCGACTCCTTGCCCAGCACGTCGGGGGCCAGCCCGCTGATGTTCGGGGTGAACGTCGGCGTCGGCGGCCCCGGGGGGCTGCCCGCCTCCAGCTCGGCCCACAGCGGCGCGCTGTCCCAGGAGTCCTTCACCAGGTTGATCAGCGAATCGGTGATCGCCGAGAGGTCGAGGGTCATGACACGCCGGTCCGGTCAGCTCTGCCCGGCGCCGAACCAGCGCCGGGCGGCCCCGCGACGAGGCGACGCGCCGGCGCCGGTCGCATCGGGCGGCCCCGCGGGCCGCCTCCCGAGCGGCGTCGGCGCCCGTCCGACCGGCCCCGTCGGGGCCGCCCGTCCGACCGGCTCCGCCGGAGCCGCCGGGTCGAGCCTCCAGGTGGGACGGTGGCCCCGGCACTGCGGCCGGCGGTGGTGGCAGGACGGTGACCTCGATGGTCCCGATGCTGACCTGGGCCGGCGCCGGCAGCGGTCCGCGTCGCCCTGCAGCCGGGCCGTCGACCGGATCCGGTGCGCTCGGGACCCGCTTCCGTGGGTGCAGCTTCGGGGCCAGGCCGGCCGCCGGCGGTGCCGGCCACGCTGCGGGGATCGAGCGGGGGACCCGGGTCGTGATCGGCTGGGCCGGTCCGGCGGGCGAGGCCGGCGCGGCCGGGAGCGCGGGCGACCCCGGCATCGCCCCTGGTCCCGGCGGTACCGCCGCTTGCGTAGCCGGGGTGACACCTGCGGGCCGCGGGCTCCCGGTGCCGGGCGGTGCCCCCAGCGACGGAGCGGCCAGCGGGCCCGAGGTGGGCGAGGCCGCCAGGTCTCCGGACGGTGTGGGCCTGCCCGGAGCGGTCGCACCCGGTGCGGCCGGGTGGGGCTCGGCTGCGTGCGCCTCCGATCCCTGTACCGTCCATCCCTGTACCGTCCATCCCTGTACCGTCCATCCCTGTACCGTCCATCCCTGTACCGTCCATCCCTGCGCCGCCGGCCCCTGCGCCGTTGCGCCCCCGGCGGCCAGCGGGGCCGGGCTTGCGGCGGCCCGGTTGGCGGGCGTCGCCTCCGCCCCCGGCAAGGCAGCGCCGGCAACGCCGCCGAGGGCTTCGCTGGCCGGATTCCGGGCCCCGGTTTGCCCCGGTTCGGATCGGCCCCCGAATGGGACCGCAAGCCCGCCAGCTGCCGAGAACGACGGGACCGGGCCCGGCCAGCCTCCGCCCGGGTGGACCGGGCCATCGTCACTGGCCAACCCGCCAGGTGGTGCCGCTGCCTCCTCGTCGATGCGGGCTCCGGCGTCGGGCGGGAACAGCGACCGGGGAGGCTGGAGCTGCGGCGCGGCGG
>DAIQBQ010000024.1:0-16631 GCA_036781065.1 Actinomycetota bacterium | reverse complement strand
TCTGCGGCGCAGGCGCGTGGTCCTGCGCCGCAAACCCGCCTACCAGGTCAGCGTCACGCTGATGGTCGTCCACCCTTCGCCGGCTCGGGCCCCGGGAGAACGCAGTCGCCCTCTACGCCGACGCCATCGGTGCCGCGCTCGGCAACGGCCGCGGGGCGATCGTCGTCGTTCCCGAGGTCCGGGAGGGGTCGGTCGTGCTCGGTGGGCTGCAGCGTGCATTTCCCGACGACGCCGCGGTCGTGCACAGCGGCCAGCAGCCCGCCGAGCGCTCCAAGGCGCTGTGGTCGGTAGCCCGGGGTGAGCGCCGGGTGGTCGTGGGAGGCCGGGCGGCGGCGCTGGTGCCGGCGTTCCCGGCCTCGTCCCCGCTGGGGCTCGTCGTGGTCCACGCCGAGGAGGACCGCACGCTCAAGGAGCAGCGGTCGCCCTACTACGATGCCCGGGTGGTCGCCGGCCTGCGGGCGGAGGCGGCCGGGGCCAGCCTGCTGCTGGCGTCGACCTCGCCGACGCTCCGGAGCTGGCACCTGGCAGCCGCCGGGTCACCGGGACGGGCCTGGTGCCGGCAGGAGCCGTCCTGGGCCGACACCCGGGCGGTGTGGCCCATCGTCGAGCTGCTCGAACCGACCCGGAGCGTCATGCCCCGCCGGGCGGTGGCGGCGATCCTTGCCGCCTGGCGAGCCGGGACCCGGATCCTGGTGCTCCTGCCGCGGCGGGAACAGACCGCCGCCGGTCCGGGGCCGACCGAGGTCGCCGCCTACCTGCGCAACGTGGCCCCAGGAGCCGACCTGCAGCGGGCGGACCCGCCCGCGCTCAGCCAGACCGTGGGCGCCCCGGCGGCGGCTCTGGAGCGGGCGCTCCGTGGCCAGATCATCGTGGCAACCGAGGGGGCGCTGGCCGACGTGGAGCGGCCCCCGGTCAGCACCGCGGTCGTGCTCGGGGTCGACGCCCTCATCCACCGGCCGGGCGGGCGGGCCGCCGAGGAGGCGTTTGCCACGCTGTGGGAGCTGGCGTGCATCGTCGCCCGCATGCCGCCCGCAGCCGGGCGGGAGCCGCCCCGGATGCTGCTCGAGACCGGCGAGCCGGGGCACCACGCGGTCCAGGCCGTGGTGCGGGGAGACTATGATTTCTTCGCTCGCCACGAGCTCGAGGAGCGTAGGAAGGCTGACGCCCCACCGTTCGCCACGCTGGTGCGGGTTCGCGCCGGAGCCGTGACGATCGGCGACGAAACGCTCGACCGGCTGAGCGGGCTGCCCGGCACCGAGTTGCTCGGGCCGGTCCAGGGCCGTCTGGGCCCGGAGGTACTGTTGAAAGTGGGCGGCGTCGACGACGTGTTGGACGGTCTCCGAGCGGTCGTGGTCGACGCCCCCGAACGGCTGGTAGTTGAGATGGATCCGAGGGAGTGGTAGCCGATGGCGGTCTTGCCGATCCGAACGTTTGGTGACCCGGTGCTGCGCCGGCGGGCGAGTGAGGTATCCGTGGTCGACGAGGCCGTGCGCAAGCTGATGCACGACATGTCCGACACTGTGATCGACGCCCCCGGTGTCGGCCTCGCCGCCCCGCAGATCGGCGTGCCCCGGCGGGTCATCGTCTGGACCTACGAGGGCGAGGGGGGCGCGCTGGCCAACCCGGTGATCGTAGAGCAGCACGGCCACGACGAGGCCGACGAGGCCTGCCTGTCGCTGCCGGGCCTCTCCTACCCGGTACCCCGAGCGCTCAAGGTCCGCGTGATGGGGCTCAACGACCGCGGCGAGCGGATCGAGCGCGAGTTCACCGACTGGACCGCCCGGATCATGCAACACGAGATCGACCACCTGGACGGGGTGCTGTTCATCGACCGGATCGCTCCGGACCTGGCTCGGCAAGCGCGGCGCCGGCTGCGCGAGGCGGCCCTGAGCGGGGTCCCGCTGGAGCCGGTCGCCGCGCTCTGACGGCCCGGGCGGTGGGGCTCCGGGTCGTCTTCTTCGGGACACCGGACGCCGCCGTGCCGACGCTCCGGCACCTGCTCACCTCCGACCACGCCACTGAGGCGGTGGTCACGGCACCCGACCGGCCCAGGGGCCGCGGGCTGGAGGTGCAGCCGCCGCCGGTCAAGCAGGCGGCGGAGGCGGCCGGGCTTCCGGTGTACCAACCGCTCACGTTGCGGGGAGGTGACGTACAAGCGGCCCTGGCCGCCCTGGGCGCCGAGGTGTTCGTTGTCTGCGCCTACGGCCTGATCCTGCCGCAGGCGGTGCTCGACCTTCCCCGGTTCGGGGCGGTCAACGTCCACTTTTCCCTGCTGCCGGCCTATCGCGGGGCAGCACCGGTCGCGCGGTCGATCCTGGACGGCCGGGCTGAGACCGGGGTCTCGATCATGCAGATGGAAGCCGGGCTGGACAACGGGCCGGTGCTGGAGCAGGTCGCCGAGCCGATCCTGCCCGACGACGACACCGAGACCCTGGAGCGGCGGCTGGCAGAGATCGGTGGCCGGTTGCTGGTCAGGGTGCTCGACTGCGTGGAGGCGGGCGACATCCGCCCCCACTTCCAGGACGACGCCGCCTCCAGCTACGCCGCCAAGGTCACGCCGGCCGACGCCCGCATTGACTGGTCGCAGGATGCGGTCCGGATCGCCCGGGCGGTGCGGGCGTTCCGGCCCCGGCCGGGAGTGTGGACGATGCTGGGCGGGCGCCGGCTGAAGGTGTGGCGGGCGTGGCCGGTCGAGGCGGCGGCCGCCGGTGCCCCGGGTACGGTCTCGGCGGGGCCGGGAGGGGAGATGGTGGTCACCGCCGGGAGCGGTTCGCTGGTGCTGGGCGAGGTCCAGCCCGAAGGCGGCCGGCGGATGGCCGGAGCGGATCTTTTGCGCGGCCTCCGCAGCGACGTGGCCCTGGAGTGACCGCACCGGGTGCCGGCCTGCCCTGCGCGAACATGGCGCCGTGAGCAGCTGGACCCGGATGCGTCGTACATGGCCTTGGCGCTTCGCCTTGCCCGCAAAGGGCTCGCCACGACCAGCCCCAACCCGGCCGTCGGGGCGGTGGTCGTCGCTGGCGGCGGGATCGTCGGGACCGGGTGGCACCGGCGTCCCGGCGCGCCCCACGCCGAGGTCGTCGCGCTCCAGGAGGCCGGGCAGGCAGCCCGGGGAGCGACCCTCTACGTCACCCTGGAGCCCTGTTCTCATTACGGGCGCACCCCGCCGTGCGTGGATGCGGTGCTGGCGTCGGGGATTGCCCGGGTCGTCGCCGCCATGACGGACCCCGATCCCCGGGTCGGCGGGCGGGGGAGCGCGGCGCTGACCGCCGCCGGCGTCGAGGTCGAGGTCGGCGTGGGGAGGTCCGGGGCGGAGGCGCTCAGCGAGGCGTACCTGGTGCACCGGAGGGAGGGCCGGCCGTTCGTGACCTGCAAGGCGGCCATTTCAGCCGACGGGGGGACGGCCGCCGTCGACCGGTCGTCGCAGTGGATCACCGGCCCCGCCGCCCGCCGGGATGCCCACCGGCTGCGGGCGGCCTCGGAAGCGGTGTGCGTCGGGGTGGGCACGGTCCTGGCCGACAACCCGACGCTCACTCCCCGGGGCGTGCGCGCACGCCGGCTCCCGCTCCGCGTCGTGGTCGAGAGCACGGCCCGCACGCCGCCGGGGGCCAACGTGATCAACGGCCAGGCCCCCACGCTGATCGCCGTCACCCACGCCGCCGCGGCCGCCGACCTGAAGGCCCTGATCGCCGCCGGGGCGGAGGTGCTGGAGCTGCCCGCCGAGCGGGGCCGGGTCGCGCTCCCGGGGCTGCTCCGGGCCCTCGCCGAGCGCGGGGTGATGTCGCTGCTGGTCGAGGGCGGCGCCCACCTGGCGGGTTCCTTTGCGGCGCAGGGCCTGGTCGACCGGTACCTGCTCTACGTCGCCCCGCTGTTCCTCGGCGGCGACGGGCTGCGGGTCTTCGAGGGGTGGCCGATCGCCACGATCGGCGAGGCTCCCCGGCTGACGCTCCGGGCGGTGCGCCGGATCGGCGAGGACCTGCGGGTCGAGCTGCGCCCCAGACCGCAACCAACCGGGGGCTGACCCGGTGTTCACCGGCATCGTCGAAGCGGTCGGCCGGGTTCTGGCCCGGGACGGCCTGACCGTGCGCATCGGCTGTGGCTTCGACGGGCTCGCCATCGGCGATTCGGTGGCGGTCAGCGGCACCTGCCTCACCGTGACCGCCTTCGGCGACGGCTGGTTCGCCGCCGGGCTCTCCGAGGAGACCCTCGCCCGCACCTCGCTGGGCGACCTCGCCGTGGGGTCGCCGGTCAACCTGGAGCGCCCGCTCACGGCCGGCGGGCGACTCGGCGGCCACGTCGTCCAGGGGCACGTCGACGGCACCGCGGTGGTCACCGCCGTCGACGTGAAGGACGGGTCCACAGAGGTCTGGTTCCGCCCGGCGCCCGCGTTGAGCCGCTACCTGGTCGAGAAGGGGTCGGTCGCCCTCGACGGCATCAGTCTGACCGTCGCCCGGCTGCGCCCCGGGGAGTTCTCGGTTGCGGTCATCCCGCACACGCTGAACGCCACGAACCTCGGCGCCAGGTCGCCCGGCGACCGGGTGAACGTTGAGGTGGACATCCTGGCAAAGTATGTGGAGTCCCTGCTCCGGCCCGAGCAAGTCGCGGGCGGACCCGTGAGTCGCGGGCGGACCCGTGAGTCGCGGGCGGAGCGTGAGTAAGGAGGAGCTGTGAGTTTCGCCACGGTTGAGCAGGCCCTCGCCGAGCTGGTCGACGGGCGCATGATCATTGTCGTCGACGACGAGGAGCGGGAGAACGAGGGCGACTTCATCATCCCGGCGGAGACCGTCACACCCCAGGCAGTCAACTTCATCGCCCGCGAGGCGGGGATCCAGCTGTGCGTCGCCCTGACCCGGGAACGCTTCGAGGAGCTGTCGATCCCGATGATGGTCGCCGACAACACCGCCCCCCACCAGACCGCGTTCGGGGTCACGGTCGACCTGAAGAACCCCGGGCACAGCGGCTCGAGCGCCTACGACCGGGCGGCAACGATCAAAGCGCTGGCCGACCCGGCGACCCGGCCCAACGACCTCGTCCGCCCCGGTCACGTCTTCCCGCTGCGGGCCATCGACGGGGGGGTGCTGCGCCGTTCCGGCCACACCGAGGCGGCGGTCGACCTGGCCCGGCTGGCCGGCTACCAGCCGGCCGGGGTCCTGGCCGAGATCGTGCACCCGGACGGCACCATGGCCCGGGTGCCGTTCCTCCAGGAGCTGGCGCTGCGCCACGGGCTGAAGATCGTGACGATCAAGGACCTGATTGCTTACCGTCACCAGCGCGAGCACCTGGTCGAGCCGGTCGCCGAGGCACGGATGCCGACCGAGTTCGGCGAGTTCGTCTGCCACGTGTACCGGAGCCTCACCGACGGCCAGGAGTACGTCGCCTTCGTCAAGGGCACGGTCGACGGGGTCCCCGACGTTCTGGTGCGGGTCCATTCCCAGTGCCTCACCGGCGACGTCTTCCACTCCGCCCGGTGCGACTGCGGTGCCCAGCTGCGGCTGGCGATGGAGAAGATCGAGCAAGCCGGCCGCGGGGTGCTGCTCTATGTGATGGGCCACGAGGGCCGCGGCATCGGTCTGGTGCACAAGATCCGGGCCTACGGGCTGCAGGAGCAGGGCCGGGACACGGTCGAGGCCAACCGGGAGCTCGGCTTCCGCCCCGACCTGCGCGACTACGGCATCGGCGCCCAGGTGCTGGCCGACCTGGGGATCTCGTCGATGCGCCTGATGACCAACAACCCGGCCAAGTACACCGGCCTCGAGGGCTACGGCCTCTCGATCACCGAGCGGGTCCCGCTCGAGACCACGCCGACCCCCGAGAACCTGCGCTACCTGCAGACCAAGCGGGACCGGCTCGGTCACCTGCTCGAGGGCCTGGAGTGAGGCGGCTGCAGGGCGGCCGCGACGGGTCGGGCCTGCGCGTCGGCGTCATCGTCAGCCGGTTCAACGAGCGGGTAACCGAGGCGCTGCTGAAGGGAGCCCTGGAGGCGCTCGCCGAGGTGGGGGTGCCCGACGACGGCGTGACCGTCGTCTCGGTCCCCGGCGCCTTCGAGCTGCCCGGGGCGGCGAGCAGGCTGGCATCGTCCGGGACCGTCGACACGCTGGTGTGCCTCGGTGCGGTGATCCGGGGCGACACCGAGCACTTCACCTTCGTCGCCGCCGCCGCCCAGGAGGGGATCCTGCGGGTGGTCCTCGACACCGGGATCCCGGTGACCTTCGGGGTGCTCACCACCGAGGATGTCGGGCAGGCCGAGGACCGGTCCGGAGGGCCGGACGGGACCCGGGCCGGGAACAAGGGGTACGAGGTCGCCCTCGACGCGGTGGAGATGGCCAACCTCTACCGGCTGCTGGGCACGGCTGCCCCGGCCCTGGCCAAACCGGCCGGGTAAAGCCCGGCGGTGCGGACGCCGACGTTGATGGTGGAGCGGTGTCCGTCATCGGAGCGGCCCTCGGGCAAGCGCCCGTTGCGCACGGCCCCGTTGCGCAAGGCCCATCGAACAGGAGAAGGCGTGGACGACCTCACCCAGGTGATCCTCGGTTGGCTGCTGAACTGGTGTAACTGCCCGGAGCGCGGGCTGAACTCGGTCCAGCGGGGGCAGGCTCGGGCGGCCCGGGCTGCCGCCGGCGACCGGGCTGGCGTGCTCGGCATGGTCACCAGGGAGGAGCTGGCCTCCGGACTGGACCGGGCGCTGCGCAACTTCCCGACGCTGTGCCCGGACGTGCCCGAGGAGCGGCGGCTCAGGATCGTCGCCGACCTCGCCAGGATCCTGGAGGGCGGCCACTTCCCGCCGGGTATGACAGACCTGCCGCTGCCGACCTACCGGCCCCGGGTTTCGCCGCCGGATCCGACCGGAACGGCGACGTTTGAGAACGTGACCTCGCTCAGTCCCGGCCCCGGGGACATCGACTAGACTCCGCCCGTGCTGAAACTCGTCATCCCAAAGGGCAGCCTCGAGGACCAGACCCTGGCCCTGTTCGAGGCGGCCGACATCCGGCTGGTCCGGGGTTCCGACCGTGACTACCACGGCACCGTCGACGACCCGCGCATCGAGCAGTTCTCCCTGCTCCGGCCGCAGGAGATCCCCCGCTACGTCGAGGACGGGTTTTTCGACCTGGGGCTGACCGGGCTCGACTGGGTGCTGGAGACCGGGGCCACCGTGGCGACCGTCGCCGAGCTGCCCTATTCGAAGGCCTACGTCGGCGGACGGGTCAGGATCGTCGTCGCCGTGTCCGGGGCATCGGGCATCGAGGAACCGCACCAGATCAAGCCGGATTCCCGGATCTCGACCGAGTACATGGAGCTGACCCGGAGCTACTTCGACCGGCTCGGCATCCCGGTCAAGATCTTCCTCTCCTACGGGGCGACCGAGGCCAAGGTGCCGACGATCGTCGACGCCGTCGTCGAGGTCACCGACACCGGGAGCACGCTGCGCCGGCACGGGCTGAAGATCATCGACACCATCCTCGATTCGCCCACGCTGCTGATCGCCAACCCGGCCGCCTACCAGGATCCGGTCAAGCGGCAGGCCATCGAAGAGATCAAGATCCTGATCCTGGGGGCCATCAACGCACGGGGCAAGGTGCTCATGAAGCTGAACGTCGGTGAGGAGCACCTTGCCAAGGTCCTCGCCCACCTCCCCTCGATGCGCGCCCCAACCGTGGCGAAGCTTGCCGATCAGAGCTTCTTCGCCGTGGAGACCGTCGTCCAGAAGCGTTCGGTCAATGTGTTGATCCCCCAGCTGAAGACCCTCGGCGCAACCGACATCCTGGAGCTTCCGATCAACAAGATCGTGGAGTAGATTGTGCGTGTGCGCCAGCAGGGTGCTACCTTCAATGAGAGTCCACTAAGCGGCGTTGGGGAGGTCTATGGCGGGAATTGATACCCTCGGTACCCGCGGGGGGAGTGAGCGTCGATCGTAGCTGAGTTTCGCATCAACGATCGGATCCGTTCTCCGCAGGTGCGAGTGGTAGGCCACGACGGCCAGCAGATTGGGATCATGCCGACTGCCACAGCCCTGGCCCAAGCCAGGGAGCTCGACCTCGATCTCGTGGAGGTAGCGCCGCAGGCCGACCCACCGGTCGTCCGGATCATGGATTTCGGCAAGTGGAAGTACGAGCAGGACGTCCGGGCCAAGGAGTCGCGCAAAAAGCAGTCCCAGGTGATCGTCAAGGAGATGAAGTTCCGGCCGAAAATCTCCGACCACGATTTCACCATCAAGCGCGGCCATGTCGAGCGGTTCCTGGAAGAGGGTGACAAGGTAAAGGTCACCATCATGTTCCGGGGTCGCGAGATGGCCCACACCGAGCTCGGGACCAAGCTGCTGGAGCGGCTGGCCAAGGACCTTTCCGAGATGTCGACGGTGGAGGCGGCCCCCAAGCAGGACGGCCGCAACATGACGATGGTGCTGGCGCCGATCAAGCGACCGGCAACGAAGCCCGCGGCGGCACCGAAGTCGGGGGCGTCCCAGCCCCCATCCGGGAACCACCAGACCGGGGCGGCAGCAACGGCCGACGGCCAGGTCGACGGGAAGGCCCCGGCGGAGCCGGAGCAGGAGCCGGATTCAACGAACGAAGCAGGAGCGTGAGAGATGCCGAAGATGAAGACGCACCGGGGCGCCGCCAAGCGGCTCCGCGCGACCGGGACGGGTAAGTATGCCCGCGGCCAGACCAAGGTGCGCCACCTGCTGGAGCACAAGCCGGGTAGGGTACGGCGCCGGCTCCAGCGCGACGCCATGGTGTCGGCAGCGGACACCAAACGCGCCAAGAAGCTGTTGGGGGACTGAGGGCCATGGCACGAGTCAAGCGAGGCACCCACAAGCGCAAGCACCGCCGCAAGGTCCTGGAGGCCGCCTCCGGCTACCGCGGGGTGCGGAGCCGCCACTTCCGGGCGGCCAAGGAGCAGCTGCTCCACTCCGGCGTGTACGCCTACCGGGACCGCAAGGACCGCAAGGGCCAGTTCCGCAGGCTATGGATTGCCCGCATCAACGCCGGGGCGCGGGCCAACGGGATGTCCTACAGCCGCTTCATCGACGGCCTGCACAAGGGCGGGATTGAGCTGGACCGCAAGGTGCTGGCCGACCTGGCCGTCGCCGACCCGGCGGCGTTCGCGGCGCTGGTCGAGGTCGCCCGGCAGCACACCGGAGCTTCCGACGACGCGGTGGCGACCGGAGCTGGGGCTGCCAGCCAGGCCTAGCAACCCGGGCAACGCTGCCTAGCTCGGGGCGGTCGACGTGATCTCGAGCACGCACAACCCGCTGGTGCAGCGCGCCCGGAAGCTGCGCAAGCGCGGGCTGAGGGCGCGGACCCGGGAGTTCCTGGTCGAGGGCGCCCATGGCATCACCGAGGCCTTCAGCGCCGGCCAGACGCCGGAGTTGCTGTTCCTGACCGAGTCGGCACCGGTTGAGTTGGCCGATCTGGCCAGGGCCTCCCGGGTGCCGGTCCACGCTGTGTCGGAGCCGGTGATGAAGCTGATCTCCGATGCCGAGAATCCGCCGGGTGCGGTGGCCGTCGTCCCGTTCGTCGATGTCGAACCGGGGCGGCTGCTGGCCTGCCCCACCGACCTTGCCGTCGTCCTGGCCGGGGTCCAGGACCCGGGCAACCTCGGCACGACACTGCGCACCGCGCGGGCGGCCGGGGCCGGGGCGGTGTTCCTCACCGAGGGCACCGTCGACCTGTACAACGCCAAGGTTGTGCGGGCCTCGGCGGGGGCGCTGTTCCGCGTTTCCGTCGCCCGGGAGGTTGCTGTACCCTGGGTGCTGGCTGGGTTGGGGTCTCGAGGCTTCCGGAGGATCGCCGCGGTTCCTACTGCGCCGACGGCCTACGACGAGGTGGATATGAGCGGGCCCTGCGCCCTGGTGTTCGGGAACGAGGCGCGGGGACTGGGTGACGACGTGCTTGCCGCGGTCGACGAACGGGCGTCAATCCCGATGGACGAGCGTGCCGAGTCGCTCAACGTCGGGATCTCGGCGGCGGTGTTCCTGTTCGAGGTGAGCCGCCAGCGGAGGGCCCGGTGAGTTCCGGGTCGCCGTCGCTTGAGGGGGTCGTTGCCGGCCTGCGCGACGCGCTGATCGTCCTCAACCCGGATCACACGATCGTCCAGTGGCTGGGAGCATCGACCCGCTTGCTCGGGTGGAGCGCCGACGAGGTCGTCGGCAAGTCGGTCAACGAGTTGCTCGAGCCCCGCGACGCCAACGGAAACGAGACCTGCATCGGGCCGTTGGACTGCGCCGGGCTGCTGTCGATCACGACCGGGACGCCGGAGCAGGAGGTCCTGGTGCAGACCCGCTCGCAGCGGCAGATCTGGCTGGGGGTCGCCTGCGGGTTCGAGCGCGACAGCTCGGGGGCTGTGGTGCAGGTGGTGGCCCTGGCCCGGGACATCAACCGGCGCAAGCGGATCGACATGGCGAAGTCCGAGGTGATCTCGGCGGTGTCCCACGAGTTGCGCTCGCCGCTGACCTCAGTCAAAGGGTTCACGTCCACGCTGCTGCACCGCTGGGACCGCTTCGATGACGAGACCAAGAAGCACCTGCTGGTCACCATCGAGAGCGACGCCGACCGGGTCACCCGGCTGATCGGCGAACTGCTCGACGTCAGCCGCATCGAGGCCGGACGGCTCCAGCTGTCGCGGTACCCGATCGACGTCGCCGAGATCGCCCACAAGGTGACCGAACGGCTGGCCCCGACGACCCAGACCCACACGCTGTCGGCCAGCTTCCCCGACGGCTTCCCAGCCGCCTACGCCGACCCGGACAAGATCGAGCAGGTGCTGACCAACCTGGTCGAGAACGCGGTCAAGCACACCGAGTCCGGTGCGGTGACCGTGACGGGTGGCGTCGACGGGGTCCGCGTGCAGATCGACGTCGCCGATCAGGGGGAGGGCATCCCCCGGGAGCACCGGCTGGCGGTGTTCGGAAAGTTCTTCCGTCGTGGCGGCCGGGCCGGATCGCCCTCGGGGACCGGGCTGGGGCTGTACATCTCGAAGGGCCTCGTGGAGGCTCACGGGGGCAAGATCTGGGTCGACAGCGCCCCGACCGGCGGATCGGTCTTCTCGTTCACGCTGCCGGTGGCCCAGGTCGCCGAGCCGGAGATCGAAACCATCCCCGACTAGCTCCGCTAGGCCTGAAAGATCTGCACGGACGAGTCAAATCTCAGGCCGCAAGGCCGGTGTCGACGCTTTTGTGCGTAAAAACCATCACATATGCGCGGTTTTTGCACACAAAAAGATCTGGATCGCTCGCTAACACTAGCCGGGGCTTCGCCCCAGCCCGATGAAGCCGTGTTCCGGCGCGGCGGCTGTCCTGGTTTCCGGCGGAATACGCCTGGAATCAGGACAGTTGCCCGCCCCGCGGCCGCAGCCAGCGCCTCCCCGGTCCAAGAATGCCGGGACCGCTCCCTGCGGAGCTTGACGTCCTGCGTCCGCGGGGCTATATTTAACCAGTCAGTTATAGAAGGGACTGGTTATGAATCTGGGTGGGGCGGCGCAGGAGGCGGGCCAGGACCGGCTGAGCACGGTCTTCGCCGCCCTGGCCGACCCGATCCGGCGCCAGATCCTGGCCCGGCTGGCCGACGGTGACGCCAACGTCGGGGAGCTGTGCGCCCCGTTCGCGGTGTCGCAGCCGGCGATCTCCCGCCACCTCAAGGTGCTGGAGCAGGCCGGCCTGATCTCCCGCACCCGCCAGGCGACCGCCCGGCTCAGCCACCTGGAGGCCGAGCCGCTGCGGGAGGCGACCGCCTGGCTGGCCCGCTACCGGGAGTACTGGGAGGAGGCGTACGAACGGCTGGATTCGTTGTTGGTCACCCTGCAGGGACCGGCTCCTGAAGGCGGCACGGGCAGCACCCACGGCGGCAACACCCACGGCGGCAACACCAAGGCGAAAGGAGTCCACCATGGCTGAGACGACGATCATCGCAGAGCCCGGCATCCCGCAGGTTGTGGTGACCCGGCGCTTCAACGCCCCGAAGGAGCTGGTCTTCCAGGCGTGCACCGACCCCGAGCTGGTCAAGCAGTGGCTCGGCCCGCGGCGGCTGGAGACCCGGTTCGACGTCTGCGAGATCCGCGACGGAGGCCGCTACCGCTTCGTGCAGTGGGGCGAGGACGGCCACGAGCACGCCTTCCGGGGCGTGTACCACGGGACCCCGACGCCGGAGTCGACGGTCCGCACCTTCGAGTACGAGGGGGCTCCCGGCCACGTGATGCTCGAGACCACCGTCCTCGAGGACGCCGGTGGCGGCACGCTGATGACCGGCAACTCGGTGTTCCAGTCGGTCGCCGACCGGGACATGATGGTCGCCGCCGGCATGGCCGAAGGCGTCTACGACTCGATGGACCGGCTGGAGGAACTGCTGGTCCGGCTGACCCCGGTCAGCTGAATCCGCTGGCACCTTGCGCACCGCCGGGGTGAGCCTTTCCCCCGGCGGTGCCGCGTCGTATTGGGTTGCGAAGCGTCCCTGCTAACGTAGGGCCACTATGGCAATTGACGAGGACGCGGCGCGCCTGGAAGCGATCCGCATCAAGGGAGTGGCCGCGATCGAGGCCGCCGCCGGTTCCGCTGCCCTCGAAGAGACCAAGCTCAGGTACCTCGGCCGCAAGGGACCGCTGGCGGCGATCGTGGGGACCCTCGGCAAGCGTGACCAGGAGGAGCGCAAGGAGCTCGGGCGGCTGGCCAACGAGACCCGGGCGGCGCTCGAGGCGGCGGTGGCCACGCGGGCGGCTGAGCTGGAGGCAGGGGAGGCGGAGCGCCGGGCACTGGCCGAGCGCCTCGACGTCACACTCCCGGGCCGGCGGCCCCCGCTGGGGCGGCTGCACCCGATCACCCAGGTGATCGACGAGATCGTCGACGTCTTCGTCGGCCTCGGCTTCAAGGTTGCCGACGGCCCTGAGGTCGAGAGCGACTACTACGCCTTCGAGGCGCTGAACATGCCCCAGGACCACCCGGCCCGGTCGGCCTGGGACACGCTGTACCTGGAGCCAAACGACTACGGCCAGCCGCTGCTCCGGCCGCATACGTCGCCGGTGTGGGTGCGGGTGATGGAGGAGCACCCCCCGCCGGCCTACTTCACGATGCCCGGGCGGGCGTTCCGCCGGGACGTGGCCGACCCCACCCACCTGGCCGGGTTCCACCAGATCGACGGGCTTGCGGTCGACAAGGGCATCTCGTTTGCCGACCTGAAGGGCGTCGTCGAGGTGTTCGCCAAGGAGCTGTTCGGCAGCGACCAGCGGATCCGCATGATCCCGCACTTCTTCCCGTTCACCGAGCCGTCGGCCGAGGTCCATGTGTCCTGCTTCAACTGCAACGGCCGGGGCTGCCGGGTGTGCGGCGAGGAGGGTTGGATCGAGATCATGGGCGCCGGCATGGTGCATCCGAACGTATTCAAGGCGGTCGGCTACGAGCCCGACGTCACCGGGTTCGCCTTCGGGATGGGCGTCGAGCGGATCGCCATGCTCCGCTGGTCGATCGGCGACATCCGGTGGCTCTATGAGGACGACCTGCGCTTCCTGGTGGGGTTCTGACTGGTGGGGTTCTGACTGGTGGGGTTCTGACTGATGCTGGTACCGCTGAGCTGGCTGGCCGACTACGTCGAGCTCGACCGCGAGCCCGAGGCCCTCGCCGCCGGGTTGACCGCGGCCGGGTTGAAGGTCGAGGCGATCCACCGGCCGGGTGCTGACATCGAGGGGGTGGTCGTCGGCGAGGTCGTCACCATCACGCCGCACCCGAACGCCGACAAGCTGGCCATGGTCGACGTCAACACCGGCCTGGCCGTGCTCCACGTCGTCTGCGGCGCCCACAACTACCGGGTCGGGGACAAAGTCGCCCTGGCGTTGCCCGGCGCCCACCTTCCCGGCGGCGTCGTGATCCAGGCGACCCGGATCCGCAGTGAGCTTTCCGAGGGGATGCTGTGCTCGGCCCGGGAGCTGGGCCTCAGCGACGACCACTCCGGCATCCTGATCCTGCCGCCGGAGTCGCCGTTGCGCACCGAGGTGACCAAGGTGCTGGGCCTCGACGAGGTGATCCTCGACATCGAGGTCACGACCAACCGGCCGGACGCCATGAGCCTGCTGGGAATCGCCCGGGAAGTCGCCGCGATGACCGGCGGCCGGGTGAGGCTTCCCGACACGGCGACCACCGCGGCTGCCGGAGAACCGCCCGCCGCCGAACTTGCGTCGGTCCTGGTGGAGGACGCGGTCGGCTGCCCGAGGTACCTGGCCCGGGTGATCACCGGGGTGGAACCGGGCCCCTCGCCGACCTGGGTTCAGCGCCGGCTCTCGGCCGCCGGCGTCCGCCCGGTCTCCAACATCGTCGATGCCACCAACTACGCCCTGCTGGTCACCGGCCACCCGATGCACGCCTTCGACCTCGACGCCCTCGCCGGGGGCCGGATCGTCGTGCGCCGGGCCGCCGAAGGGGAGCGGATCGTCACCATCGACGGCGTCGCCCGGGACCTGGTCCCCGACGACCTGGTGATCGCCGACGCTTCCCGACCGGTCGCTCTGGCCGGGATCATGGGTGGCCAGGAGACCGAGGTCACGGAACGGACCACCCGGATCCTGCTGGAGTCGGCCTACTTCGAGCCGGCGTCGGTGCTGCGCAGCTCGAAGCGCCACGCCCTGCGCTCCGAGGCGTCGGCCCGGTTCGAGCGTGGGGTCGACGTGGGCGACGTCGCCGAAGCCGCCGGCCTGGCCTCGGCACTGATCCGCGACTGGGCCATGGGATCGGTGGCCCCCGGGGCGATCGACGTGTATCCCGACCCGGTCGAGCCGTGGGCGCTGACGCTGCGCCCGGACCGGGTGAACGAGGTGCTGGGGACCGCGCTGCCGGTCGATGCCATGGTGGACGCCCTGCGCCGGCTGGAGCTGCAGCCGGCGCTCCGCGACGGGGTCATCGTCGTGACCGTCCCGACCCGCCGCGGCGACCTCCGGGCCGAGTGGGACCTGATCGAAGAGGTGGCCCGGCTGTCCGGCCTCGATGCCATCCCGACCCGGATCCCGTCCGGCGCACGGATCGGCGGGCTGACCAGGGAGCAGCGGTTGCTCCGGCAGCTGCGGCGGGTGCTCTCCGGGGCCGGGATGTTCGAGGCGTACACCAACACGCTGGTCGGCCCGGCCGACCTGGATCGGATCGGGTACCCGGCCGAGCACGAGGCCCGTGAGGCGCTGGCCCTGGTCAACGCCCTGAGCGCCGAGGAGTCGCTGCTCCGGCCGTCCCTGCTGCCGGGGCTGGTGGCCGCCGCCGCCCGCAACGTCGCCCGCCGCAACCGCTGCGTCCGGCTGTTCGAGATCGGCCGCTGCTTCACCAAGCTGGAGGAGCGGCTGCTGCCGCACGAAGCGCTGCGGCTCGGTGTCGTGATGACCGGCGAGGTTCCGCAGGAGTGGCACACCCCGGCCCGGGACCTCGACTTCTACGACCTGTCGGGACTGGTGGAGACGGTCATGGAGGCGTTGCGGATCGACTACGCGCTGACCCCGGTGACCATGGACCTGTTGACGCCCGGGCGCACCGCTGCCCTGGTGGCGAGCGGGGGACCGTACGGGACGCTGGGCCAGCTCTCCGCCGCCACTGCCGACCGCTACGGGTTCCCGGCCGGGGTGCTGGTCGCCGAACTGGACCTCGATAAGCTGCTCCATATCGCCCGCGATCCGAAGAACGCAGAGGAGCCGCCCCGGTTCCCGCCGGTGCTGCTGGACCTGGCTGTGGTCGTGCCGGACCACGTCGAGGCCTCGGAGGTGCTGGAGATCGTGCGGGCGTTCGGGGGCGCAAACCTCGCCCATGCCCGGGTGTTCGACGTGTACCGGGGCGAGCAGGTGGGGGCGGGGGCCAAGAGCCTGGCGCTGTCGCTGACCTTCTTGCGGGCGGACCGCACCCTGACCCAGGACGAGGCCGTGGCGGCCCGGGATGCCATCGCCAAAGCCCTGCACGGCCGCCTGGGGGCGACCGTCCGCCAGTAGTCGCTTAGCTGACGTGAAAGCTTGGTTCGCGTTTCTGGGGTGAGTGAGCAGCCAGGGGTGTGATCACGCCCGTTTCTGCTCCCTCGGCCCGGAGCGGAAGCCTACGTGGCCGGTGGGACCTGCGCCGGGGCGGCGAGGACCCAGAACGGCACCTGGCAAAGCCGGACGCCGCTCGAGTGCAACTCGAAGAAGTACGCCCCGGGGGCAGGGATCGAGAAGCCCAGCCGGAAGTGCAGCAGGGCCGCACCGCTGCGGGTGCGGTCGACGGCGTGGGGGGCAACGGCGATCTGGCCCGTGCCGCCGACGCCGGTCGAGCGCCCGTCGGCGTCGACCACCGTGAACTCCACCGGGACCTCGGTGCCGACCTCCATCGGGTCCCCGGTCAGCCGGACAACGAACGACATCGGTCCGATCGGTACCGGGAAGTCAGCCCCGGGCGGAGTTGACCAGATGTCGGTCCCGCCGCGGACCACGTAGAACAGCCCGGACTGGACGTCGGCACTCTCGGCGATGAACGCGTACTCGACTCGCATCCGCGGGATGCTACCGGTGAATGCCCCAGGTCACCAGGCGTCAATTTCTCCAGCGAGTCGGGCTCGGCGTGGCGGCTGCCGCAGTCTCGGCCTGCACGCCGGCGACGCGGGCGACGCCGGCGCCCAGCCCGGTCCCGAGTGGCCCGCCCGACTGGGCGGCGCTCA
>DAIQBQ010000023.1:0-16869 GCA_036781065.1 Actinomycetota bacterium | reverse complement strand
ATGCCCGCCGAACCACCGGCGTTCCGCTGCGACATCGAGCTGTCTCTGGGCGGGCGGCTGCTCCGGGCGGAGCTGGTCGACGAGGCCCGTTGCCTGTCGTCGGCGGTGTACGGCGGTGGGCTCGGCCGGGTGCGCACCTGGGTGAACCTCCAAGTCGCCCCGGACTACGCCCGGACCGACCCGGAAACCCACCTCGCCGAGGCGACCAATGGCTTCGCCGGTCCGGTCGTCGGGATGCTCACGGCAGCGAAGGTCGATGCGGTCCAGGACATCACCAACGGCACGGCCCGGGTCCTGGCCACCGTTGGTCTGGGCCATCCGACCGCGGCGGCGGTGCTCGCGGCCACGGTGCACCAGCCGCCCCCCGCCCCGGCGGGCGCCCCCGCTCGGGTAGGGACGATCAACGTCTTTGCCGTGGTCGCCGTGCCACTCACGGAGGCGGGTCTGGCCGGCGCCTTCATCACTGCGGTCGAGGCCAAGGCGCAGGCGCTGGCCGCCGCCGGGGTCCAGGCCGCCAACGCGCCCGGCTGGGCGACGGGTACGGCCTCAGATGCCCTGGTGATCGCCTGCCCGCCCGCTCAACCGGCGGAACCGTTCGCCGGCCCGGCCACGCCACACGGAGCGGACCTTGCCCGGGCAGTTTTCGAGGCCGTCCTGCGTGGGTGCCGGGCCTGGCGGGAACGCTGAAGGTGCCGACCACGTCACAATGGCAGCCGCCCGTCACCCGCCCCCGCCGAGCGAGGAGGTCCGCCGCATGAATGCCGATGATCAGGTAGCCCGGGTGATCGGTGCGATCGAGCCCGTTGACCGGGTCGCCGAGAAGGCCGCCCGCGCCCGCCAGGACGAGTTGGTGAAGCCCCAGGGCAGTCTCGGGCGGGTGGAAGAACTCGGGATCCAGCTGGCAGCGATCGCTGGCGTCTCTCCTCCTCCGGTGCCCCGCCGCCCAGCCGTGCTCATCGCCGCCGGGGACCATGGCGTCCTGTCCCAAGGCGTCTCGCCCTGGCCGAAGGAGGTCACGGCGGCGATGATCGCCGGCTTCTGCTCGGAGACCGCCGCGGTCAACGCCATCGCCAACGTCGTCGGGGCGGCGGTGATGGTGCTCGACGTCGGGGTCGCCTCGGACCTGCCGCAGCATCCACGGCTCCGGGTCGCCAAGGTGCGCCGGGGCACTGCCGATCTGCTGGAGGGCCCGGCGATGAGCCGGGCGGAAGCCTCCGCCGCCATCTCGGCCGGGGTGACGGCCGCCAACGATCTGATCGAGGTGGGCGCCGACCTCCTGGTAACCGGCGATATGGGCATCGCCAATACCACGCCCGCCGCCTGCCTGATCGCGGCGTTCACCGGCCGCGAACCGGCGGCGGTCACCGGGCGAGGCACCGGTATCGACGACGCCACCCTGGAGCTGAAGACCAAGGTCGTCGGCCGGGCACTGGAGACCCATGACCTCGACCTCACCGACCCGATGGGAGTCCTCGCCGCCATCGGTGGCCTGGAGCACGCCGCCCTGGCCGGGCTGATCCTGGCCGGGGCTGCCCGCCGGGTTCCGGTGATCCTTGACGGGGTCAACGCCGGTGCCGCCGCTCTGGTGGCGACCGCGCTGGCCCCCGAGTCGCGTGACTACCTCATCGCCGGGCACCGGTCGAGCGAGCCGGGAGCCACCGCCGCGCTGGCCAAGCTCCGCCTCCAACCGGTGATCGACCTCGGGCTCCGGCTCGGCGAAGGGACCGGGGGTCTGCTGGCGGTGCCGGTGGTCGTCGCCGCGGCGGCGGTGCTGGCACATATGTCCACCTTCGCCGAGGCGGGGATCGGCTAGCCACTCTTTACCGGCGGTTGGCGGGCGCAGGTGGATGCCCTGATCGAAGCCGTTGCCTTCCTCACGGTGCTCCCGCTCGGCCGCCGGGGCGCGGCGCCGGGGCGCCGGAGCCTCATTGCCTTTCCGGTCGTGGGCCTGCTGGTCGGCTCGGTCTGGGTCGGGATCGGCTGGGCGGGCTACTGGCTCTGGGGGGGACTTCCGGCTGCGGCGCTGGTGATCCTGGCCGACATCGGCCTGACCGGAGGGCTCCACATTGACGCCGTAGCGGACCTCGCCGACGGCTGGGCCTCGCGGAAATCCGCCGAGGCAGCGCTCGAAGTGATGCGCGACCCGGCGATCGGGGCGGTCGGCGCCGCCGTGCTGGGAGCGACGCTCTTGGCGCGCTGGTCCCTGCTGGCGGTGCTGATTGGCCAGGCGGCGCCGGCTGGCCACTGGTGGCTGCTCCTGGTGCCGCCCGTCGTAAGCCGCACGTCGATGGTGCTTACGCTGGGAACACCGCTCCGGCGGCGCCCGCCCGGCGAGTCGCAGGCCGCGTCACTGACCGATGCGCTGGCCGGGGCCGGGTGGGGGGTCCCTGCTGCCGCGGTGGGGATCGCCGCGGTGATCGCCGGGCTTGCTGGCGGCTGGCGAGGTCTGCTGGCGGTGGTGCTCGGGGCGGGGCTGGCCGAGCTCGCCGCCCGCTGGGCGACCCGCCGGTTCGGCCGGCTGACCGGCGACACCGTTGGCGCCGCTGGGATCGCCGCCGAGATTGTGACGGCCGCCGTCCTCACCGCCCGCGGCTGACCCGGGCGGGGCCGGCTCGGGCGGGGCTGACGCCTGGCAGCGGGGTTCGCAGGGGGCGCTCAGCCGAACTCAAGGTGACCGGTGGCCGCCGGGCAGTGATTGCCACTAACCTAGTGGTGCTTCCCGAAAATGAGGCGGCACCGAGAGCGGCCCTACCCCGATTCGCACGGCGCGAGGAGGGCGCATAGCGGGGCTATGCAACCGACGAGCAACGCAGCGAGCGGGGATGCAGGGGCCTCGAACGTCCGCCGTCATTGAGGGAGGCACCACTAACCCCGGACCCATTGGCGCAAGTCGCCCACTTGGTGGTCCTGCGATCAGGAGAGGGACGTGAGCGACGAGGATTCGGGAACCGAAGACCAGGCTGGCGACCGGGAGGAAGCAGGCCCGGCGCCCGGAGAGACTCGCTCCAGTGGCGCTGCGGAGCCGCCCGACGGCGAACCCGTAGACCCACCGGCGGAGGTTAAGCCGGCCGCCGGCACGGTGCCAACGGAGGCCGGCGGTGGCGCGACAACGCCAGCTGGCGGCGCCAAGCCGAAGCCCGCAGCTCCCGGCGGGCCCACCCGCCTTGCCGGCAAGCCGAACCGCCCCGTTCCAGGAGCCCGGCCTGGGGCCAAGGGGCGCCCGGTACCGAAGGGTGTGGCCAAGAGCGGGCCCCCGCCCACAAAAACCGGCCAGCCCACCGGCAAGGCCGGCGAGCGCACCGGCCAGGCCAGCCAGGGCACCGGCAAGGCCAGCCAGGGCACCGGCAAGGCCGGGCAAAGCGGAGCCCAAACCGGCCAGGCCCCGGCGGCAACGGCCGGATCCGGGGCCGCTGCGGGTAACCGGCTGAAGCCCACTCCCACCGCGGGTGCCAAGCCCCCGGCGAAACCGGCCGCCAAGCCCGCTGGCGGCGCGGGGACGCAGGGCCCCAGCCCCCGCCAGCGGGAGGCCCGGGAGCGCCGGGCCAAGGAAATCGAAAAGCGCAAGGCCGCCGAGGAGGCGGCCGCCAAGGCCAGGCGCCAGCGGCAGACCTACACCTATGGGGTCATCGGGGCGGTGGTGGTCATCGGGGCCGTGCTGTTCATCCTGCTGAAGCCCACCGCGACGAAGCCCACGAGCGTCTCCAGCAACGTACCCACCGGTGCGATCCCCACGGCAACCGCGGTCGCCACGCCGACGCCCGGCCCGCTCGGGCCCGAGGGCATCCCGGTACCGAATGGCAACCCGCTCGCCGATACCACGGCCGACACCAAAGGGCACACGGTCAACGGCATCCAGTGCAACACCAACGAGCAGCTCGCCTACCACCACCACGCCCACCTGACGATCTTCGTCAACGGCGAGCCGGCCCAGGTGCCCTACGGCATCGGGATCGACAACTACCAGGTGTCGCAGAGCAACGGGCAGCCCTACGTCGGGTCGGGATCGTGCTTCTACTGGCTGCACACCCACGCCGCCGACGGGATCATCCACATCGAGTCGCCGAGCAACGCCACCTTCTCGCTGGGCGACTTCTTCGCCGAGTGGGGCCAGCCGCTGAGTGCCACCCAGGTCGGGCCGGACAAGGGCACGGTGACCGCCTTCTACAACGGCAAGCTGTACACCGGGCCCGACCCCGCCAGCCTGCCGCTCACCGAACACGCCCAGATCCAGCTGGACATCGCCACCTCGGTCTACACCGGGCCGCTGATCGCTCCGGAGACGTTGACCGACTGGCGCGGCCTCTAAGCCGGCGTCCCGGCGGTAGTCGGGCGGGTAGGATGAGCCTTGTCGCGGGAGCCCGGCGGATCCGGGCTGAGAGGGCGCTTCGAAGCGTGGCGCCGACCGCTTGAACCTGCTCCAGGTAACGCTGGCGAAGGGAGGACACACATGAAGACGGACATCGACCTCACCATGCCCCACGAGCCCGGCGAGCCCCGCCGGGGACGCGCCACCCCCAACGCCAGAAAGGTTTACGTAGCGGGCTCCCGGCCCGACCTGCGGGTGCCGATGCGCGAGATCGCGCTGTCACCCACCCCCTCCGGCTACGGCCCGGCGGGGGACTCCGGGAGCGACGCCAACCCTCCGATCCGCCTGTACGACACCGGCGGCCCGTACACCGACGCCGAGGCCCAGGTCGACATCCGGCTTGGCCTCCCGCCGCTGCGCCGGCCCTGGATCCTGGAGCGGGGAGACGTCGAAGAGTACCCGGGGGCGTCGCTGGCCATCGATGTCGCCGGCTTCTCCGGCCCCCGGCCAACCCCGCTGCGGGCCAAGGCGGGGCGCTGCGTCACCCAACTCCACTACGCCCGGTCCGGGATGGTGACCCCGGAGATGGAGTTTGTCGCCCTCCGGGAGGGGCTCGACCCGGAGTTCGTGCGGGCCGAGATCGCCTCCGGCCGGGCGATCCTGCCGGCGAACGTCAATCACCCCGAGACCGAGCCGATGGCGATCGGGCGCAACCTGGCGGTCAAGATCAACGCCAACATCGGCAACTCGGCGATCGGCTCCTCGATTGACGAGGAGGTCGAGAAGCTGGCCTGGTCGATCCGCTGGGGAGCCGACACCGTGATGGACCTGTCGACCGGCGCCGACATCCACGCCACCCGGGAGTGGATCGTGCGCAACTCGCCGGTACCGATCGGGACGGTGCCGATCTACCAGGCGCTGGAGAAGGCCGGCGGGGTGGCCGAGGAGCTGACCTGGGAGCTGTACCGGGACACGGTCCTGGAGCAAGCCGAGCAGGGGGTGGACTACTTCACCGTCCACGCCGGGGTGCGCCTGCCCTACGTTCCGCTGACCGCCCGCCGGGTGACCGGGATCGTGTCCCGGGGCGGTTCGATCATGGCCGCCTGGTGCCTGGCGCACCACAAGGAGAACTTTCTCTACACCCACTTCGAGGAGCTGTGCGAGATCCTCGCCGCCTACGACGTCGCCTTCTCCCTGGGCGACGGGTTGCGGCCAGGCTCCATCGCCGACGCCAACGACGAGGCCCAGTTCGCCGAGCTCCGCACACTGGGGGAACTGACCGAGGCAGCCTGGCGGCACGATGTCCAGGTGATGATCGAGGGCCCGGGCCACGTGCCGATGGACAAGATCAAGGCCAACGTCGACCTTGAACGAGAGGTCTGCCACGACGCCCCGTTCTACACGCTCGGTCCGCTGACGGTCGACATCGCCCCCGGCTACGACCACATCACCTCGGCGATCGGGGCGGCGATGATCGGCTGGTACGGGGCCTCGATGCTGTGCTACGTCACCCCCAAGGAGCACCTGGGACTGCCCAACCGCGCCGACGTCAAGGACGGGGTGATCGCCTACAAGATCGCCGCCCACGCCGCCGACCTGGCCAAGGGCCACCCGGGGGCGCAGGCCTGGGACGACGCCTTGTCCAAGGCCCGGTTCGAGTTCCGCTGGGAGGACCAGTTCAACCTGTCGCTCGACCCGGAGTGCGCCCGCAGCTTCCACGACGAGACCCTGCCGGCGACCCCGGCCAAGAAGGCCCACTTCTGCTCGATGTGCGGGCCGAAGTTCTGCTCGATGCGGATCAGCCAGGACGTCCGGGAGTACGCCGCCGCCCACGGGATGACCGAGGACCAGGCGGTCGCCGCCGGCCTGGCCGAGAAGGCGGAGGAGTTCCACCGGCGGGGCAGCTCGCTCTACGTCGAGCTCGGCCCGTCCGGGAAGCCTTAGGGCTAGCGATCCGGTGTTTTGTGGATCATGGGCCCTCATTATTGAGTGTAGCGATCCACAAAACTGGCTCCTCGCTGGTGCAGGCCTGCTGCAGGCCTAGTCCCGGCGCCGAGGGCGCGGGCGGGTACGGAACGCCGCCGCCAGCAGTGCCATCCCGGCCACCGCGCTGGCGGCGAGGGCCGCCCGCCGGCGCGGGGTGGCGGTTGCCAGCCGTAGCGGGTTCAGCTGCACCGGTAGCCGGAAGCGGACGACCTCCCAGCCCCGGGCGACGGCAACCCGGCGCAGGTCCTTGTCCGGGTTGGCTGCCACCGAGTGGCCCACCGTCTCCAGCATCGGCAGGTCGGTGATCGAGTCCGAGTAGCCCCAGCTCCCGGGGAGGTCGATGCCCCGTGCCCCGGCCAGCGCCCGGATCGCCTCCGCCTTGGCCGGGCCGTAGCAGTAAAACTCGAGCTCGCCCACGTAGCGGTCCTCCGCGTCCACCTTCGAGCGGGTGGCGATCACCCCGTCAACATCGAGCAACCGCCCGATCGGGACGACCACCTCCTCCGGCGACGACGAGACGAGGTAGATCGCACGGCCCCGCGAGCGGTGCCATTCCATGAGGTCCAGGGCCTCCCGGTAGATAATCGGGCGGATGACCTCGGCCATCGACGCCTCGATCACATTCCCGAACCCGGCCCGCTTCTGGCCCCGGGACAGCTCCAGGCCCTGGAGCCGCCACCGCTCCATCCGGGCTTCGTCGGCACCGCGGAGGAGGTAGATCGCCTGCGCGACGTAGCCCCGTAGCAGGTTGGTGCGGGTGATCAGCCCCGCCTGGTGGAACTGGCGGCCAAAGGCCAGACCGCTCGGGCGGGCGACGACCGTTCGGTCCAGATCGAAGAAAGCGGCGGCCTTGATCTCCTTGGGAGCAGGGACCTGCGAAGGCGGCATCGGAGTCATGATCCATCCTAGAAGGTCTCGGTGCGAGGGGGTCTCCCAGCCGGTACCCGAGCGCGCGCCTCGCTCCCCGAGCGCAGCTGCCCGCATCCTCGTGCGCCGCGCGGTGGCGGTCGTGGCGGTGGTCCTGATCGTCGCCGGGATCGCCCTGCTCGCCTACCCGCCGCTGACCGACCTGTACGCCGGCCGCCAGCAGGCGAGGCTACGGCGACAGTTTGCCGCCAGCGTCGCCCTGACGACCCGGACCGCCGCTTCCAGCCTGCCCGGAGGGCAACCGGCCCCGCTCCGGGAGGCGATAGCCGTGCTCAGGATCCCGGCGATCGGCCTCAACGCGGTCGTCGTCCAGGGGACCGGCGCCCAGTCGCTCCGCACCGGCCCCGGCCACTACGCCGGGACACCGGGCCCGTGCGCCCCGGCCGATGCGAACACTGCCATCGCCGGCCACCGCACCACCTACGGTCACCCGTTCAACCGGCTGGACGAGTTGGTCGCCGGCGAGGACGTCACGCTGACCACGCCGGCCGGCAGCTGCACCTACGAGATCCTCCCGGCCCTCGAGGGCCGGGAGCGCCCAGCGGGGACCGTGCGCCCGGACGCGGCAGCGTGGATCATCGCTCCAAACGACTGGAGCGTCGTGGCGCCGCTCACCGCGGCCGGCTCCTACCTGACGCTCACCACGTGCAATCCCAAGGGCAGCGCCTCGCAGCGGCTGGTGGTGCGAGGCCGGTTGATCACCGAGCACTGACCGCCAGGACCCGTTGGCGCTTTAAAGCGCGCAATTGTGGAGTTGTTTCCGGCTTTTCGGGGGAAGAACTCCACAATCTGTCGCTACGCCGCATGCGCCCGGGCAAAGGCCGCCGGTTAGGGCTTGGTCGACGACGACTTCTGCGTCGAGTCCGCCGAGGCGCCGCCCGACGACGTGCCGGTCGACCCGCTGGTCAGGCCCGGGACCCCGGTGCCAACACCGTTCAGCAGGCCGCCCACCCCGGCACTCACGCCGTTGACGGTCCCGGTGACGGTTGACAGGACCGGCTGGGCCAGTGACGTCAGCGGGGAAGAGACCTCGGCCACGGTGGAGTTGGCGAGCTGGTTCACTGCGGCGAGCTGCGCGGTAAGGATGGTGGTGATCGACTCGACCCCGCTTACTGCCTCGTTGACGAGGTTGTCGGTGACGGTGCTGAGCGTCCCCGCCAGGTCGGGCGACGAGGCGGCCATGATCTGCTGCGGACCGACGACCGAGGGCGTGATCGGAGCCGACGAGGTCTGGAAGAACGTCCGAGTGCTCGATACCTGCTGGCTCGCCGCCGAGGCCCGGTAGAGCAGCGCGACCGACGGCACGCTGGCGACCTGGAGCTGGGCCGGGGCCGGCACGTACGTGGGGGCGCTGGTGGCGACCGGAGCCGCCGCCTGCGACATCGGGGCAACGACGACGACCGTCGCCACGAGCACGCCGCCGGTCACCTCGGCCATCCGGGCCAGCGGGGCGGCCATGACCGCGCCGCCACCCAGGCCGAGCCCGGCCATCATGCTGGCATCCCTGACCCGGCTGGTGGCCCGGCGCAGCGAGGAGCCCAACGCCGAGCCGCCGTGCTGCAGCGCGGACCAGCCCTTGAGCAGGCCCACCAGCGGGATGAAACCGAAGGCTCTCGCCGGCCTGCCCTGGCTGGCCCGGGCCGCCCGGCGGCACTCGGCGCACTGGGCCAGGTGTTGAGCGGCCTCTTCCGACCGGGACCCGGCCGGGTCGTCCGCGACCAGGCGCAACACCCGCCGGCAGGCGGCCTGGCCCTCCTCGACCGACTCCGCGTGGGCAATCTCCATCCGGAAGCGGACCCGCGCCCGCCGCAATGTCGCCTCGACGCCCCTGGGGTTGGTGCCGATCACCTGGGCGATGTCGGCGTAGGACATCCCCTCCATCTCGCGCAGCACCAGGACGGCCCGCTGGCGGGAGGGCAGGGCGGAAAGCGCTCGCCGCACGACGCTGGCGACGAGTTCCTGGGAGACGGTCTCCCACACGTAGTCCGGGGCCGGGATCCCTTCCAGTTCCGGCAGCTCTCCGGGGTCGGTCGGCTCCGGGGAGCGACCGTAGCGCCGGGCCTCGTCGATGCACAGGTTCTTGGCGATGCGCAGCAGCCAATGCTCGAACTGGTACTGGCCGTTGAACCGCCCGAGGGCCTTGAGCGCCCGGGTGAAGACCTCCTGAGTGAGGTCCTCGGCGCTGGCCCGGCTGTAGGTCAGGTGGGCGACGAAGGAGTAGACCCGCGGGTAGTAGCGCTCGATCAGGACGGAGGAGGCCCCAGGGTCCCCGCTCTGCGCCTCCTTCACCAGCGCGCGGTCGGGCCGGGTGTCGGCCAGCGGCCTGAGGTTGAGGATCCGTTCAGCTACCGCCATGGGGGCCCCGCTTCCTGCACCAAGTTCCCTCCCCTGGTGCTCAGGAGCCCAAAGCGTAGCACTTTTGATCGAATTGGCGACGCAAAATTTCCTGAGATATCCATTATCTTCCTGGTCCGAGCGCGAGCGTCCGGCTTGTCCTGGTTTGCAACCACGATGGCGGGTGATCCCGCACCCACACCACCAGGCTCGGGCGGGCCTGAAAGCACTACATGCCGACTAGTCGGCATGTTTTCCGGGAACCTTGACTCCGTGCAGAGCTCCAATGGAATTTGTTAGTCATAATCCACCCCGCCCCCAAGGCTGATCGCTGTCGCCACCGCCTCCTCCGGTGACCCGGCCCGGTGCACCGCCAACTCCTCGCCGCCGCCCTTGCCCGCCGAGCCGAACCGCGGCAGCCGGGCCTCCCAGCTGCCGAGCCCAACGACGGGGCGGCCCATCTTGAGCGCCAGGGCGATCTCGGACAGCGTGCCCACGCTACCGCCGACCGCGATCACGGCGTCCGCGGCCCGCACCACCACCGCGTTGCGGGCCTCGCCCAGTCCGGTCGGGACGGCCACGCTCACCCAGCGGTTGGCCTCCCGCCGGGTGGAGCCCGGCAGGATCCCGACGGTGAGCCCCCCGCCACTCTGCGCTCCCCGGCAGGCCGCCTCCATCGCACCTGTGCCCCCACCGCAGACCAGGACCGCCCCCGCTTCGGCGACCATCGCCCCCACCCGGTTGGCGGCCTCGGCGACCGCCGGGTCGATGGGGTCCCCACTGGGGCCGATGACGGCGATGTAGAGCGGCATGGGGTCCTCCGGTGTGCCTCCAGAGCTGCCCCAGGGAGGGGCGCCCCGCACGCTAGCAGCCGCTGGCAAACTCCAATGATTGGAAACGTCCGTGCCTGGGTAACGCACCCTGGGTCGTCCGGGCAAGCCCGCCGCAACCGGCATCCCGGGCGTCAACTGAGCCGAGGGCTGCACATGTGGGAGAATAAATGGACATAAGGATCGAGACAAATAACGCGGTCAAGGCCACTGTGGTCAGGGTCGCAGGCGAGGTGGACGTGTTCACCGCGCCGCAGCTCCGCGAAGCGCTCGCCGTGGCCACCGAGGGCGACCAACGGCAGGTCGTGGTCGACCTCGAGGATGTTGACTTCCTCGACTCGACCGGGCTCGGGGTGCTTGTGTTCGGGCTTAAGCGGGTGCGCGAGCGGGGCGGCGACCTGAGTGTCGTCTGCCGGCACGAGCAGATCCTCAAGGTGCTGACGATCACCGGGCTCTCGAAGATCCTCAAGGTGCACTCCACCATCGAGGAGGCTGCCCCAGCGGCGAACTAGCATTAGCGAGCGCTCCTCATGCCGCCCAGAATGGCGTGCAGGCCGCCGCCAGCTCTTCGCTGCGTTAGTTGTCTTAGCCGGCGGCCAGGGCTTGACGCCTGCTGATAGCAGCGAATTGCGCCGCCCCCAGGCGAGCCACTTCCCCTTCCAGCGTAGCGAGGGGTGCCACCTGTGGATCCGGCAGTCCCTTGACACCCGCCGGAGATCCGCAGCCGGACCACGCAAAAAGCCGGGCCCGTGCGGGCCCGGCTTTGTGCCTGCTGTGTTTGCGGGACTACCAAGCGCTTAGTCGGTCAGCATCGACTCCGTCTTCCGCTTCGAGAAGGCGATGGCGGCGAGCAGGACCACGAGGGCCACGCCGGCGATGATCAGCCGCTCTGCGGTGTGGCTCTCGGCCTGGATCACTGCCGGCAGCATCAGCAGCGAGACCAGGTTCATCACCTTGATCAGCGGGTTGAGCGCCGGGCCGGCGGTGTCCTTGAACGGGTCGCCGACGGTGTCGCCGATGACCGCCGCCTTGTGGGCGTCCGATCCCTTGCCGCCGTGGTGCCCGTCCTCGATGAACTTCTTGGCGTTATCCCAGGCGCCACCGGCGTTCGACAGGAACACCGCCATGAGCTGGCCCGTGAGGATGACCGCCGCCAGGAAGGCCCCCAGTGCCAGGTAGCTTACCCCGAAGCCGATGATGATCGGCGTCAGGATCGCCAGCAGGGCCGGGGTGGTCAGCTCACGCAGGGCCGCCCCGGTGCAGATGTCGATCACCGGCCCGTACTCCGGCCGCTCGGAGCCGTCCATGATCCCGGGGTGCTCCCGGAACTGGCGGCGAACCTCACGGACCACCGTGGACGCCGACCGGCCCACCGCCCGGATGGCCAGCGACGAGAACATGAACGGCACCGCGCCACCGACCAGCAAACCGATCAGGATTTTCGGGTCGGCCACGTTGACCTGGGTTAACAAGGTGGGCGAATGGAACAGGTGGTTCCCGCCGATACCCTTGAGCGACGGGAACTCCTCGCCGATGGTCTCGATGAACGAGGCGAACAAGGCGACCGCGGCGATGACCGCCGAGGCGATGGCGAAGCCCTTGGTGATCGCCTTGGTGGTGTTGCCGACGGCGTCGAGGCTGACCATGATCTTCTGCGGCTCGCCCTCGAACTCGCCCGACATCTCGGCGATCCCGGCGGCGTTGTCCGACACCGGGCCGAAGGTGTCTTCCGAGACGACGACCCCGGTCGTGGCCAGCATGCCCATCCCGCACAGCGACACCAGGTACAGCGAGAACTCGATGTTGCCCTTGCCCAGGTAGATGGTGAAGCCCAGCACGACGGCGATCGAGATGATGGCCCACACCGTGGACTCCAGCCCGGAGGAGAACCCGGAAAGGATCGTCGTCGCGGGACCGGTGCGGGTCGCCTCGGCGATCTCCTGGACCGGACTGGTCTCGGTCGAGGTGAAGTACTCGGTGAGCTTGCTGATCACCTGAGCGAGGACGAGCCCGGCGACGACCGCCCAGAAGACCCGCAGCTCGTGGACGTAGTACTGGGCGACCAGGAAGGTGCCGATGACCGCGAGCACCCCGGCGGTGACGAAGCCGCGGTTGATCGGCGCCATCGCCGACTTGTCCTTGTTGGTCGCCCGCACGGCGAACACCCCGACGATCGAGGCGAGCACCCCGATCGCCCGGGCGACCAGCGGGAAGATGAGGCCCAGTGCCGGGTTGAGGCCGATCGACTTGAAGGCGGCGACGCCGAGGATGATCGAGGCAACGAGGGTGACCTCGTAGGACTCGAACAGGTCGGCCGCCATCCCGGCGCAGTCACCGACGTTGTCACCGACGTTGTCGGCGATGGTCGCCGCGTTGCGCGGGTCGTCTTCGGGGATGCCGGCCTCAACCTTGCCGACCAGGTCGGCGCCGACGTCGGCCGCCTTCGTGAAGATGCCCCCGCCCACCCGCATGAACAGGGCCAGCAGCGAGCCGCCGAACCCGAAGCCGACGAGGATGTCGGTAGCCGAGTTCTGGAAGACCATGATGATGACGGTCGCCCCCACCATCCCCAGGCCGATGGTGAACATCCCGGCGATGCCCCCGGTCCGGAACGCCACCTTCAGCGCCCCGGGCAGCGAGCCGGAGCGGGCGGCCGCTGCCGTCCGGACGTTGCCGCGGACGGCCAGGCTCATGCCGATGAACCCGGTGAGGCCCGACATCAGGCACCCGCCGATGAAGGCCAGGGTCCGGAAGGCACCCGACTGGCCGAAGCTCAGTGCGACGGCCCCGGTGTTGGCGTTGATGATCTTCTCCGAGGTGATGAAGACCAGGACCGCCAGCGGGATGATGATGATGGCGATCGTTTTGAACTGGCGCTTCAGGTAGGCCATGGCGCCTTCCTGGATGGCCCGAGCGATCTCCTGCATCTTGGGCGTGCCGGCGTCGGCCTGGAGCACGCTCCGGCTAAGCCCGAACCCGGTGATGATGGCGAGAAAGGCGGTCACGAGGGAAAAGACGAGCCAGAACCAGTCGGCTCGGTGCAACGTGAATACCTGGTAGGTGCCCTCTGCTGCCAGATTCATGACCGCTTGTCCTCCTTCATTTTGTGACCCCAAAACTTCCGTTCAAGCCACAAGACATCCCCGTGGTCACCCAGCCCTGACTGTGCACCGACCAGCGACCGCGTCCCCCCCACCGTCTTGGGACCTGCAGGTCACCGCCCAACCCAACTCGGTCCCCGCCCGCGCCACAACCGGGCCGCCCTCACTCGCCGCGCAGCGCCAAAGGCGTCGGCGGGGGTGGAGACAGGCGGCTGGCAGGGAAATCGGGGAGCATCATAAATGGATTCCCAGCGGTAGGTAAAGAACGTCGCGGACAGGCTGGTCGCAGGTGTGTGGTTACCGTATCCCCTGTAAGTCCCTCACTACGTATGTGCCGTGCGAGACGCTCTAAGCCGGCGGATCACCGCCACCGCGATCAGGACCACGATCCCTAGGACGGCCAGGTATTCAAGCGGGCGGGTGTAATTCAGCACCTTGTCCCAGTTGTTGCCCAGCTCGAAGCCGGCAACCGCGAGCGCGATCACCCAGGGCAGCGTCCCGACGAAGGTCAGCAGGGTGAACTTCTTGAGGTCCATCCGGGCAACCCCCGCCGGGAGCGAGATGAAGGTCCGGAGCACCGGGAGAATCCGTGAGAAGAACACCGCCGGCTGGCCGTAGCGGGCGAACCAGGCGTCGGCCCGGTCGAGGTCGTGGGGCCGGATGAGGACGTATTTGCCGTAGTTGACCAGCAGGGCGCGCCCGCCGCTACGGCCGACGGCGTAGCTGACCAGCGACCCGACGAGGTTGCCCAGGATCCCGGCGACGATCGCCACAGCCAGGCCGAGGTGGTGTTCGGAGGCGAGCAGCCCGGCGACCGGCATCGTGATCTCGCTCGGGATCGGGATGCAGGCCGACTCCAGGACCATCAGGACGAAGACGGTGAAGTAGCCGGGGACCCCCCACGGCATGACGGTCTCGATCCAGTGCCTGATCGAATTCAGCAGGTGCGCCACGGCTCGGAGTGTAGGGCAGCCCCCCTGAGGGTGCGCTGTGGAGGAGCCACCCGGGCCCTGCCCGCAGCCCCCGCTTGACAGAGCCCGATAAATGCCGCACCCTACGCACTCCGGCGGGTGCTCTCGACGGCTCGGGGAATGACGTCGCCCGGCCGGGAGTTACCCTGGCATTCGGCACCTGGTTACGTTCAAGGGAGCCGAGCTCGCCCCAGCATCCGGCTGGGTGCCGACCCGGCTTGGAACACCCCCGTCAACCCCGTGATCGAGGGCACCTCCGGCGCCGGACAACGATGAGTTTGGCGAACAGAGTTAGCTTCGGGAGTAGAGATGGCACACAACCTCGTGGTGGTCGAGTCGCCGGCCAAGGCCAAGACCATCGAGAAGTACCTCGGCAAGACCTACAAGGTGCTGCCCTCAATCGGGCATGTCCGGGACCTCCCGGAGAGCTCGCTCGGCGTCGAGGTCGGCAACGGCTTCACCCTCGACTACGTCGTCAACGACGACAAGACCAGGGTGATCCACGACATCGCAGCGGCTGCAAAAAAGGCTGACGCGGTCTACCTCGCCACCGACTACGACCGGGAAGGCGAGGCGATCGCCTGGCATGTCGCCGAGGCGTGCGCCATCCCGCCGGAAAAGCGCCGCCGGGTCACCTTCACCGAGATCACCCGCCGGGCGGTTACCGAGGCGATCGCCCACCCCCGCGACATCGACGACGACCTGGTCGACGCCCAGCAGGCCCGCCGGGCGATCGACCGGCTGGTCGGCTACCCGGTGTCGCAGCTGCTGTGGAAGAAGATCCGCTACGGCCTGTCCGCCGGGCGCGTCCAGTCGCCGGCGCTGCGGCTGATCGTCGAGCGGGAGCGGGAGATCCGGGCGTTCGTGCCGGTCGAGTACTGGACCCTCACCGCCCTGCTGGACACGGAGCTGCCCGCCCGGAAGGCGGAGAGCTTTCCCGCGGTCCTGGTGCAGATCGGCGACCGCAAGATCCCGACCAAGATCGGCGACGCTCCGGCGGACCTTCAGCGGCGGTTGGCGGTGGAGGCCGACGCGGCCAGCGTCGTCGCCACCCTGGAGGGGGCGCGCTACGCGGTCGAGGACATCCGCACCAAGGAGCAGCGGCGCACCCCGCCGCCGCCGTTCATCACCTCGACCTACCAACAGGAGGCCTCGCGCAAGCTGAACTTCGGTGCCCGCCGGGCAATGAGCATCGCCCAGCGCCTGTACGAGGGCGGCTACATCACCTACATGCGGACCGATTCGACCTCGATGGCCGCCGAAGCGGTCTCCGAGGCCGCCGGCCTGATCAAGTCGTCGTTCGGCGACCGCTACTGGAACGGCCGCTACAAGCACCACGACCGCAAGGTCGCCGGCGCCCAGGAGGCCCACGAGTGCATCCGCCCGACCGCCATGGCCCGCCGCCGGGCCGAGGTCGAGGCCGAGATCCGGGCCGAGGGCGGCCGCGACGCCGAGGCGATGGTCAAGGTTTACGACCTGGTGTGGAAGCGCACGGTGGCGTCGCTCATGGCCCCGGCGGTCTATGACCAGGTCTCGGTCGACATCGCTGCCACGCCGCGAGACCCGGCCGCCCCTCGCCACCTGTTCCGGGCGACCGGGTCGACGATGCGCTTCGACGGCTTCGTGCGCATCTACCTGGAGGGCGTCGACGACCCGGAAGACGAGGAAACGGGCCGGCTCCCGGCGCTTGCCGGTGGGCAGCTGCTCTCGCTGTTCGGCCTGCGCCCCGAGCAGCACTTCACCCAGCCGCCGCCCCGCTACACCGAGGCCTCGCTGGTCAAGGAGCTGGAGGAGCGGGGGATCGGACGACCGTCGACCTACGCCTCGATCATGGGGACGCTGGTCGAGGAGAAGCGGGACTACACCCACCTGAACAACCGCCGGTTCGTGCCGACCGACACCGGCGAGGTGACCACCGACTTCCTGGTCCGCTATTTCGGCGACCACTTCATGGACTACACGTTCACCTCGGACATGGAGAGCCACCTCGACGGCGTCGCCGAAGGCCGCTACGCCTACCGGCCGACGGTCGAGTCGTTCTACGGCCCACTCCAGGACCGGCTGGCGAAGGGCGGCGAGGTCTCGAAGTCGGAGGTCACCAGCGAGACCACCGACCAGGTCTGCCCGGACTGCGGCAGCCCGATGGCGGTCAAGCTCGGTAAGCGGGGGAAGTTCCTCGGCTGTACGAACTACCCGGACTGCAAGAAAACGCTGCCGCTGCCCGGCACCGAGCAGGAGGCGCCGGAGCTGCTCGACGAGAAGTGCCCGGAGTGCGGGGCGCCGCTGGCCAAGCGCCGGGGCCGGTTCGGGCCGTTCATCGGCTGCTCGACCTACCCGGAGTGCAAGTACATCCAGAAGAAGCCCCGGGTCTCGACCGGGTACCCGTGCCCGAAGTGCGTCGCCGAGCCGTGCAA
>DAIQBQ010000022.1:0-16920 GCA_036781065.1 Actinomycetota bacterium | reverse complement strand
CCCCGGCGTGCGCCCGGCGCTGGTACGCGTCGACCGCCTTGGCGACAAGGTCGCGCACCGCCTCCACCTGGCCGCCGCGGGGATCGAGCTTGCGCTCCTCCACCGATTCGAGGACGGCCCGACGGATCGAAGCGTAGGCGTCGAGGCTCTGGCTCACCGGTTTGCTCCCCCGGGCGTCACCCCCTCCGTGGCGCCAACATGCGTTGTCATGGTCTACCGATGCTTCAGCGTGCGAGCATCATACCGATCTCACTCCTATCCGGCGAATCAGCTCTTCGCGTTCTCCCCCTTTTCCTACGCTTGTCGTCAGCGGTCGAGCAACGTGGGTCCCGTGTCCCACGTCAGGTGTGAAGAGGGGCCCGTCGCCGAAACCGCCGCTGATCCTGCTCGCTGAAGCCACTGTCCTGATTCCCGCCGGATTCCGACCGGAAATCATGACAGTGGCCCACGAGGAGTTATCTAGATAGCCGTTGATATGCGTAAATGTGGGCCAGGCAAATCGTGACGAGGCTCCTGTGCCGGACTCCCCCAGAGCAGCATTCTTCGCATTAGCATAAAGCGGACCACATACGTCATCGTGGCGCAGGGCCACTGGCGGCAGGCCGGGCCCGGCGGGACGTGGTACCCACTCCAAACCGCGAGGAGCCCAAAAACTTGACCCGCCATGTTCGGGAACCTGGTGCCCCGGGGCGATGATGAGGTATGCAGGGCAACTCAGAGCCATCAACCCCCGAGGCTGCCGACCCGGTGCTGGCGTTGTACGACCGCGCCCTCCCTCAGGTCTACGGCTACCTGCTCCCGAGGTGCGGCAGCGTCGATGTCGCGGAGGACCTGACCGCGGAGACCTTCCTGGCGGCGGTGGCAGCAACCCGGGACCCCGAGGCGGCAGCGGCCAGGGTCGACCTCCCCTGGCTGATCGGGGTCGCCCGGCACAAGCTGGTCGACCACTGGCGCCGGGCCGAGCGGGAGGACCGGCTCATGGCCGCAGCCGCCCACGGTGAGCGGCACGACGACCCTTGGGAAGCGCACCTCGACGCCGCGTCGGCGCACGCCGCCCTCGCCCGGCTCAACGGCTTCCAGCGGGCCGCGCTGGTCCTGCACCACGTCGACGGGCTCCCGGTCGGCGAGGTCGCCGCCTACGTCGGACGGAGCGTCCACGCCACCGAGACTCTCCTCGTCCGGGCCCGGGCAGCCCTGCGCCACGTGTACGAGGAAATGGAGGCCGCCGATGACTGATCCGCTCGACGCCCTCCGCCTGCCCATCGTTGCGGTGACCCCGGCCGCCCGCTTCGGCGAGCGGCTGCGCCAGCGGATCGCCGGAGAGCGGCCGGCACCGGCCGGGAGCAGCGGCATGGCCCGCTATTTCGTGACCGACCTCGACGCCGCCATCAGCTTCTACCGGGACGCCCTTGGCTTCGGGGCGGTGATCCGCCCAGCGCCCGACTTCGCCATGCTTACCCGCGACCGCCTCCAACTCCTGCTGAGCATTCCGGGCCCTCGGCATGCCATGGCCGACGGGTCGCTGCCCGCGCCCGGAGGGTCCGGACGGATCCTCATCGAAGTCGACGACCTCGAAGCTGCCGTGGGGGACCTCGATCGCCGCGGCGTCCCGTTCCGGCGCCGCATCGAGCCCGGGATCACGGTCCGGCAAGCCGTCGTCGAGGACCCTTCGGGGAATTTCGTCGAACTGTTCGAGCGCCTGGGGGACGCCCGCAACGCCGACCACGCCGATATAAAGCCACCGTAAGACCGGGCGAGAACGTGAGAGGAGAAACAGCTATGGCACCTGTTTCGGTTCGCTACTTCGTCAACGAGCTCGACGCTGCGGTCGCCTTTTACCGCGACCTGCTCGGCTTCGCGGTTGACCTGGTCCCGGCCCCGACCTTCGCCATGCTGCACCGGGGCGAGCTGCGCCTGCTGCTGAGCGTCCCGGGGGCCGGCCCGGGCGGCGGGAAGGCGATGCCGGACGGCACCCTTCCCGCACCCGGAGGGTGGAACCGGTTCGCCCTCGAGGTCGGTGACCTCGAGGATACCGTCGAGTTTCTCAAGAACAAAGGAGCCCGATTCCGCACCGGCATTATCACTGGAATCGGGGTCAAGCAGATCCTGCTGGAAGATCCATCCGGCAACCCCGTGGAGCTCAACCAGCCGCTCAATAGAGGGTCATAACCTGCTGGTCTGAACCAGGATGGCGGAGGTCGTATTAACGCCAGGAATGGGCGCTTCAGCGGGGGTAGATTTAGGCCAAACGGGGCCCGGTTGAAACACCCATACCGAACGCAGCGCCGTTGGCCGGAAAAATACGTCAGCAGTGAAACCCAACGTGCCTACCCCCACGACCCGGCCGGCCGGCAGCTACGACCGAGCGGGGCGGAGCCTGGGATGGACGTCCCCGGCGGACCGGCGCCCGCCAGGGCATCAGGAGCCGGAGCGGACGGGCCGCCCCAGGCAACGAGACCTGCGGGACCACATCACTCTCCACATTGGAGATTACGCCGTTAAAGAGACCTCTCCCATCGGCCCGAAACGGCGCCTGAGGGGTACGCAGATGGATTAGGCCATTGGTGGTATGCTAGGCCACAGGTTGGACCCAGTCTGCCTTGCAGTAATGCCTCTTTAGGGCCACTTGGTAGGACGCCCCGGGAGCGCTGAGGGAGAAAACCGAAATGGACGGCGACAAGGCGCGGGACAGCGCTTCGCATTTGCAGGCGAGTCCCGCAGTTGCCGGGGGGACTAACGGGAGGAATGTCCTCCAGATCCTGCTTGTCGAGAATTCTCTCCTCGACGCCGAACTGATTGTGCGGGCGCTGAGCGGTGTTGGCCTCGATGTGGCCCTCCAGCACATCGACGATGAGACCGCTTGGGCCTGAACCGGCGCGCGGGTGCGTACCGGCTGCGGCTAGCACCATCCGCCCCTCGGGAGCCCTCTCGCCTTCAACCCCCCACGCACCGAAGGAGGTAGGCACTTGAGCGGTGTCGACGTCGACGGCAGCCGGAGGACCATCAAGGTGATGCTGGTCGATGACCACGTGATGTTCGCCGAGACCCTGGTGCGGGTGCTCAAGGACGAACCGGACCTCGATGTCGTGGCCACCGCCTCCTCGGTGGCGGAAGGGCGGTCCCGGGCACGCATCTACAAGCCCGACGTGGTCCTGATGGATCAGCGGCTCCCCGATGGGCTGGGCACCGAGGCCGCTCGGCTGATCCGGGGGGACCGGCCGGAGACGAAGGTGGTGATGCTCACCGGCTTCCCGGAGGACTCGGTGCTGCTGACCGCCATCGAGGTCGGCTGCTCCGGCTACATGACCAAGGACAGCGTCGTGCAGGAGGCCATCTCGGCGGTCCGGGCGGCCGCCGCCGGGGAGGCGCTGATCTCGCCCACGATGCTCGCCCGCCTCCTGCCGAGGCTGCGCCGGGACGCCGACCGCGGCTCCTATGCCCTGTCCAGCCGGGAACTGGACGTGCTGCAGCTGATGGCCGAGGGGCTGCCGAACGGCGCCATCGCCGACCGGCTGGTGGTTTCCATCAACACCGTCCGTAAGCACGTCCAGTCGATCCTCTCCAAGCTGGGGGCGCACTCGAAGCTGGAGGCCCTGTCCATCGCGGTGCGCCACAGGCTGGTCGACATGGCCGTCAGCAAGCAGCCGAGCCGGCCATGAGTACGCCCGTGCCCCGCGTCCTGGTGGTGGACGACAACGACCAGTCCTGCATCCTGGCGATCAGGATCCTGGAGCTGGACGGCTACGAAGCGGTCGCCGTACGCAGCGTCGCCGCGGCACGCCGGGAGCTGGCCGGCACGCAGTTCCAGGCCGTGCTCATCGATATCCAGATGCCCGGCGAGTCGGGGATAGACCTGCTGCGCACCGTCCGCGCCTGCCACCCCCGCACGACGCCGATCATGGTCACCGCGTCGGTCGACCCCGCGACGATGGCCCTCGTCGAAGGGATCGGGGCGGCCGGGTATCTGGTGAAGCCCTATGGGGTCGACGACCTGCTGGCCAGCCTCGGCGATGCGTTGAAGCCCCCGGAGCCCACCGGCGCCGCCGGCCAGCCAGGGCAGGGGAACCCGTGAGCGTGAGCGCACCCGCCGCCGAGGCCGTCCGGCCCGCCCCGGAACCCGAAGGTCCAGGCAGCCCGGTGCGCACACCCAGGGCACAGCCGGGCCAACGCCATCCGGACCGGCTGGCAGCCGTCGTTCTCGTCACCGGCCTGATTGCCAGCCTGGTGCTCAGCCTGCTCACCCGCAGCGTCATCGACCGGAGCCAGCGGAGCCTGCTGCTCAACCAGGCCAACGTCTCGGGGGCAGCCGTAGCCGCCACCCTCGGCCAGCTGCAGAGCTCACTCGATGCCGTCGCCACCGTCGCCGCCACGGCCGAATTGAAGTCGCGGGTGGTCGAGCGGGCGGGCACCCTTCCGGCAATGAGCCTGTACTCCTCCCTGGTGGTGCTCTCCCAGCAGGGCCAGAGCTGGGTCCCGACCGTGACCGTACGGCCGGCTTCGATCCCGCTCGACGGGGGGACATCGGCGGTTGCCACCGCCCTCCAGGCCGTCCCGCCCGCCGGCCTCGAGGTCCTGGGCTTTGTCGGCTCCGGCGCCACCCGGGCGCTGGCCCTGGCCGACCGGCCGCCGGGCATCCCCACCTACCTGATCTACGTTGAGCTGCCCGACGATGGCCTTGCCCCGCCGCTCAAGGGACTGGACTTTGCCCTCTACCTCGGCGACACCGAGTCGGCTGGCAACCTGATCTTGGCCAGCACCCCCCACCTGCCGTTGGCAGGAACGCGTGCGGTGGTCCGCATCGGCTCCGGCGCGATCGACCGGGCCGGAGCCCAGCTCAGCAGCCGCCCGGGCGACACCACCGGCCAGCCCAACGACCTGCTGATGATCTTCACGCCCTCGGCACCGCTCGGCGGGACCCTGGGCCCGAGCCTCCCGTGGATCGTGCTGGTCGTGGGCATCCTCCTGGCCTGCCTCGCCGCGGCCGGCAGCCTGGTGCTCCTCAGCGCCCGGAACCGGGCGCTGGAGTTGGTGCAGGGGCAGCGGTTGACCAACGCCAGCCGGGACCGGGCGCTGGCTGCCCAGGCGGAATCCGATCGCGAGCGCGGCCGGCTCGAGGCCCAGCTCAGCCAGGCGCAGCGGCTCGAAGCCGTCGGCCAGCTGGCCGGAGGAGTCGCTCACGACTTCAACAACCTGCTCGCTGTGATCATCAACTTCGGTCATTTCGCGCTCAAGGCCCTCCCCGGCCATCCCGCCGAGAGCGATGTGGAGCAGATGGTCCACGCGGCGCAGCGGGGAGCTGACCTCACCCGCCAGCTGCTGATCTTCAGCCGCCAGGAGGTGGTCCGGCCAGAGTCGGTCGACCTCAACCGGGTGATCGAGGACACCTGCCGGCTGCTGGGCCGCACCCTCGGCGAGCAGGTACACCTGGAGCTCCGCCTCGACCCTGCCCTGCCCAGGGTCGAGGCCGACATCAACGGCGTCGAGCAGCTCATGATGAACCTCGCGGTCAACGCCCGGGACGCCATGCCCGAGGGCGGCCGGCTGTCGATCACCACCACGTCGACCGATCTGGACGCCAGCTACAGCGACGCCCACCTGGGCGCCATGCCCGGCCCCCACGCCCTGCTGGAGGTGTCCGACACCGGCGTCGGCATGACCCCCGAGGTCAGCCTGCAGATCTTCGAACCGTTCTTCACCACCAAACCCGCCGGTGTCGGGACCGGGATGGGCCTGGCCACCGTCTACGGGATCGTCAAGCGCTGGGGCGGCCACATCTCGGTCTACTCCGAGGTCGGCGTCGGGACCGCGTTCAAGGTCTGGCTGCCGATCGCCTCCAGCCCGGAGCTCACGAAAGCTCCGGCAGCACCGGTCCAGGTCGCCAGCAGGGCCGGGGCCGGGCGCCGGGTGTTGCTCGTCGAAGACGAGCCCGCGGTACGCCGGGCAGCCCGGCGCATCCTCGAGTCCAGCGGCTACGCCGTGGCCGAGGCGGGAGACGGCCCGCAGGCGCTGGCCGCCTTCCAGGATGCCGCCCCTGACGTCGTCGTGACCGACGTGATCATGCCCGGGGGGTTGTCGGGCAAGGCACTCGTGGAGAAGCTCCGCCAGCGGGACCCCGGGGTCGCCGCGCTGTTCATGTCCGGCTACACCGCGGACATCATCACCGCCCGCGGCTTCCTGGAAGCCGACTTCGTACTGGTGCAGAAGCCGTTCAGCGCCGAGGAGCTGCTGGCGGGCGTGCAGCGCGCGGTGGCCGCCCACCACCCGGCGTCAGGTCGCTAGCTCGTTGGCCTTCCGGCCCGGCAGCGGGAGGGTGGGGCCGGCCCGGTGGTCGAGGAACCGTTGAAACTCCGCTTCCGGCATCGGCCGGGCGAACCAGTACCCCTGGCCCAGGGGGCATCCCAGCTCGACCAACCCGTCGGCTTGGGCTCGGGTCTCGATGCCCTCGGCGATCGTGGTCAGCTTCAGCCTGGCGGCCAGGTCGATGATCGCCTGGATCAGCGCGGCGCTGCCCGGCACGCCGGATGCCGCTCCCTGCACGAAGCTCCGGTCGATCTTCAAGATATCGACGGGGAATTGGCGGAGGTAGGCCAGCGAGGAGTACCCGGTGCCGAAGTCGTCGATCGCCAGCCGGATCCCGAGCGCCTTCAGCTCGCCGAGGCGGGCGACCGCGGTGGCGATGTCGCCCATCAGCCCGCTTTCGGTGATCTCGAGCACCAGCGCCTCGGGATCGAGCCCGGTGCGGCTGAGCGCCATGGCCACGCTGCCGACAAGCCGGTCGTCGGCCAGCTGGCGTGCGGAGAGGTTGACCGCGACCGTCAACGGCGCGGTGTCCGGCTGCCGGGCATGCCAGGCCTGCCCCCGGCGGCAGGCTTCTTCCAGGACCCACAGGCCGATATCGGCGATGCGCCCGCTCTGTTCCGCCAACGGGATGAACACCGCCGGTGGGACGGCTCCCTCGGTGGGGTGCTGCCAGCGCAGCAGCGCCTCGGCCCCGATGACCTCGCCCGTTTCCAGGCGGTAAATGGGCTGGTAGTGGACCTCGAACTCCCCCCGTTCGATCGCCCCATCCAAGTCTGCGGTGAGCACGAGCTCCCGCTCGATCTCGGCGGCCATCGCCGGTTCGAAGGTGGTCCACCGACCCTTACCCGACGATTTGGCGGAGTACATGGCCACATCGGCGTTCCGGAGGAGCTCCTGGGAGGTCTCCGTGCCGCTCTCGGCGTAGGCGATGCCGATGCTGACGCCCAGGTGAAGCTCGGTGGTGCCCACGGTGACCGGGTGCCGCAGGGCCGCCTCAACCCGCTCGGCGATCTCCTCGGCCAACACCCGGGAGGGCAGGTCCTCAAGCAGCACGGTGAACTCGTCGCCGCCCATGCGGGCCACGGTGTCATAGGCCCGGAGGCAGCCACGGAGCCGCCCGGCGACCTCGACCAGCACCGCGTCACCGGCGTCGTGGCCCAGGCTGTCGTTCACGCTCTTGAAGCCGTCGAGGTCGGCCAGCAGCACGGCGACCGGCCGGCGCTCGCGTGCTGCGCGGGCCAACGCCCGGTCAAGACGATCCCGGAACAGCGCCCGGTTGGCGAGCCCGGTCAGCGCGTCATGAAAAGCCTGCCGCGCCAGCTCCTCCTCGAGGCGCGCCTGATCGGTCACGTCCCGGGCGGTCCACAGCATCGCCCCGACCTCTTCTACGCCGGTGAGGTCGTCGGCGCGGATGCTCAGCACGCGGAGAGAACCGTCGGCGACCCGGACCCGGAGCTTCTCCGGGCCGGCATGGCCCGAGCTGCGGGCGGCGGCGATCATCCGGCGGAGCAGATCGCCGTCGTCGGGCTGGACGACCCGTGCTTGCAGGATGGTGTCGAACGACCGGGCGGGGTAGCCGAGCAGGCGGACCACCGACGGGCTCACGTACTCGAAGTTGCCGCTGGGATCGGTTAGCGCGGTCAGGTCGGAGGCGTGCTCGATCAGTGCCTCGAAGCGTCGCTGGGTGCGCCGCTCGGAGGCCCGGACCGCGGTCAGGCGGCGGCGCCGCCCCTCGGCCAGCACGGCGATGAATGCCAGGCCGATCAGCAGGGCAGCGGCCGAACCGATCCCGACGCCACGGAGGGTTTTGGCCCCGGCGGCGGCGGACTCCAGCCGCTCCGTCACCGCGTGGGCGTCGGAAGCCGCCCGGACGAAGACGGAGGCGTTCTGCTCGGCCTCGGCGGTCAAGCCGGCGGCGCCTGCCGGGTCCGGAGCGGTCCGGCCGGTACCGAACACCGCAGTCGCCCGTGCGTTGAGCTGGTCGTAGTCCGCCAGCGCGGCGGCCATGTCGGAGTGCAGGGCGGTGACCCCGGGGACCCTCCGTGCAGGAGTAAGCAGGGCGACCAGGTTGTGCGCCGCGGCGGACCGCACCAGCCCCCGCTGGGCGATCGAGGCAGGATCCCAGGCCAGCGGGTTGGCCAGGCTGTAGTCAGCGGTGCCGAGGGCGGTGATCTCGTTGTGCAGCTGTGCGGCCACCGCCTGCAGCGAGGACTCGTCCTGTGCCCGGGAGTTCAGCCGGACGGCAGCGGCGACGGCGACGATGGCGACGACGATCGCGGCCACCGCGGCGACCAGCCATGGCGGCCGCCTGCTACGGCGGGACCTCACCCGTTCCGCTCGGGCCAGAGCCTCGGGCCACAGCCTCCTCATCCGAACACCGCCAGCAGTCCCACGTGCACGATCAGGCTCGCTGCGCCGTGGCCGCCGGCAAGCCATCCAGGCGTACTCCGTCCGGGCGGCGCATCCCGGGCAGCAGGAGGAACGCGGCAGTGACCGCTGCGCCGAGGCTCCCGGCCCAGATGAAGGTGGCCTCCACCCCGAGCAGGCCACTCACCAGCGGCACCAGGGCGAACGAGGCCGGCATCAGCGCGGTCGAGACCAGCCAGTCGAGGCTCGACACCCGGCCGAGGAGCGCCCGGGGCACCAGCCGCTGCTTGAGCGTCGCCCAGACCACGGTGCCCGCCGCCTCCAGCGCCCCGACCGCGAAGGAGACGCCAGCAAGCTGCCACTCGTCCCGGGCCAGCCCGTAGCCGGCCACCAGCAACGTCGCCCCGGTCCATGCGGCGTACATGAACGTCACCGGCCGGCCGACCGCCCGCCGCTGCCCGACCGCTGCCGCGGCCAGCAGCGAGCCCACGCCACCGAGCGCCAGCACGAGGCCGAGCACCCCGGCCCCGGCGTGGAGCCGGTTGCGCACCAGGTACGGGATCAGCACCTCGGTCGGACCGAGGAAGAGCAGGTAGGTGAAGGTCGCCGCCACGAAGGTGCCCCAGAGCCATACCTCCCCGCGCACGTAGCGCAGCCCCTCGCGGAGGTCGGCCATGAGCGTCCTGGCGCCGGCGGCCGCCAGCCGGGCCGCACCCCGTGTACCGGCGGGCAGCCGGGCGACAAAGAACGCCGAGACAGCGAAGGTCGCCAGGTCGGCCGCGAAGGCCCCGGGTGCCCCCACCAGCCCGACGAGCAGCCCGCCGAGGGCCGGGCCGACCAGCCGCAGCATGCCCGGCCGCAGGAACTGGTCGAGCCCGTTGGCCTGCTGCAGATCGTCCTCGCCGACCAGGTCAGGAACGATGGCGTCGAAGGCCGGCGCAGCGAACGCGGTCCCCGCCCCCAGCACCGCGGCGCCAGCCCACAGCTCCCAGAGCCGCAGGTCGCCCAGCGCCCCGGCAAGGGCGAGAAATCCCACCGCCGCACCGCGCACGATGTCGGCAGCGATCAGTACCCGGCGCCGGGGAAGGCGGTCGGAGGCGGCGCCCCCGAACGGCAGCAGCACCAGCTGCGGGAGGGCGGTCGCCAGCCCGACCCCGGCCAGTGCCGACACCCGGTCCGCCAGCGCATAGGCCTCCCAGGCGACGGCGACCAGGAAGATCCCGTCCCCGGCCAGCGACACCACCAGGCCGGACCAGAGCAAACGGAATCCCCGGTGGCCGAGCGGCGCCAGGATGCCGATCCGGCGGGCCAACCCCTTCCAGTTCCGGCGGGCGCCTCCAGTAGTCACTGGCCGCTGTGGTCCCGGGGGGCGGGCTGGAGCTCGAAGCGGCCGGCCAGCTCCACCAGCGCCGCGCACAGCTCCTCGATCTCGTCGTCGCCGTTGGCGGCGGTCACCTGCACCCGGAAGCCGACCTGGCTCCGGGGGACCAGCGGGTAGGCGGCAAGGGTGACGTAGATCCCCCGGTCGAACAGGAACCGGCCGACCTCGTCGATGCGGTCGGCGCAGGCGAGCGGCAGCTCGATGATCGGGTGCCCGGAGGTGTTCGGGGTGCGCAGCCCGGCGGCGTGGACGACCGCAAGCACCCGGGCGGTCTTGCGGTAGAGCTCGGCCCGGATCAGCTCGCCGCGGCTGGCGTTGACCCGGAAACCGGCCAGCACGGTTGCCAGCGAAGCGGTCGGCGAAGGACCGGAGTACAGGTACGGGGCGGCGGCCACCTTGAGGTGGTTCTTCAGCCAGGTTGGCACGGCGAGGAACGCCAGCAGGCTGGAGTAGGCCTTGGAAAAGCCGCCGACGAGCACGACGTTGTCGTAGCTTTGGCCCTGATGGCGCACGATGCTGTTCCCCCGGGCCCCGTAGGGGCTGGTCTCGGACGGGCTGCGCTCCCCTACCACGCCGAAGCCGTGGGCGTCGTCGACGTACAGCAACGCCCCGTGCTCAGCGGCGAGGGCGGCGAAGGCGCCGATGTCCGGGGCGTTGCCGGTCATCGAGTTGATCCCGTCGATGCAGATCAACCGGCTCCCGGCCGCCGGCGCCTGCAGCAACTGGTCCTCGAGCTCGGTCAGGTCGTCGTGGGCGAAGCGGTGCAGCGCCGTCCCCCGGCCGGCGGCGATCGCCGCGCCGTCGTAGATGGTCCGGTGCGCCTGGCGGTCGACGAAGACCGACCCGGCCGGCCCGGCGAGGATCGGGATCACCGCGGTGTGGATGTGCGTGATCGTCGGCAGGACGAGCGTGTCCTCGGCGCCGAGCAGCTCGGCCAGCTGGTCCTCGATGTCGATGTAGGCGCGGGGGTTGCCGAGCAGCCGGGACCAGCTGGGGTGCGTCCCCCAACCCCGGACCGCGGCATCGATCGAGTCGATGATCTCTTCGTCCAGGTCGAAGCCGAGGTAGTTGCACGAGGCGAAGTCGGCAAGCCAGTGGTTACCGATGCGGATCCTCCGGCCGCGGACCTCGTCGATCACCGCGTCCATCATCGGGTGGCCGGCCCGGAGCCGCTCCAGATCGTCGTAGCGTGCATCCAGGCGCGGCGCGGCGCCGGGGCCCGCCGTCACGGGGGTCATCTGCTCTCCTTCCTTTCGAGACGTCGGGATCCCTCCGGCCGGGTGGCAGGTGGGAGACTGGGAGCGGGGACGCCCCGGCCGACGGCCACCGGCTGGAGCCACAATCCCCGCGGCTGCGGCTCCCCGGTTTGCACCAGCTGGCCGAGCGAGCGGGCCAGGGCTTCGGCGGGCATCGGGCGTCCGAACAGGTAGCCCTGACCCAGCTGGCAACCGAGCGAGCGGAGCCGGCGAGCCTGGTCCTCGCGCTCGATCCCCTCGGCGACGAGGGACAGGCCGAGGCTGCGCCCGATCGAGGCGATGGCATCGACCAGTTTCACCCCGTCTTCCCGGTCCATCCCGAGCACGAACGACCGGTCGACCTTGAGTGACGACACCGGCAGCCGGTGCAGGTAACTGAGCGAGGAATAGCCGGTGCCGAAGTCGTCGAGGGCCAGGGCGACCCCGAGCTCGCGAAGGCCGCTCAGGTTCTCGGCAAGCTCCCGGTGGTCGAGCACCAGCACGCTCTCGGTTATCTCGAGGGTGAGCGACGACGGTGGCAGCCGGTGCTTGGACAGGCACCGCTCCACGATCTCGGCGAACCCGGCTGAGTGCAGCTGCTGGGCGGAGACGTTGACCGAGATGTGCAGGTCTGCTGCCTCCGGGATCTCCGCCCTCCAGCGGGCGAGGTCGGCACAGGCCCGGTTGAGCACCCAGTCCCCCAGCGTCCCCATCAGCCCGGCGTCTTCGGCCACCGGGATGAACTCGGCCGGGGCTACGATTCCCCGTTGCGGGTGGTTCCAGCGCACCAACGCCTCGACGGCCACGGTCACCCCGTCACTCAGGCGGACGATCGGCTGGTACCAGCAGGCGAGCTGGTCGCCGGCGACGGCCTTCTCCAGCGAGGACCGCTGCTCCATCCTGGCCACCACGGCCTCGTGGAGCTCCGGCTGGAAGAACCGGAAGGTCGCCTTCCCGGCGTTCTTGGCGGCGTAGAGCGCCAGGTCGGCTTCCCGGAGCATCTCGTCGGCACCGGCGGCATCCAGGGTCGCGGTCGCCACCCCGATGCTCACCCGGGCCGGCAGCTCGACCCCGCCGACCGCGAAGGGCACCCGCATCTCCTGCTCGATCCGGGCGGCCAGCAGTGAAGGACCCAGGTCGCCGGCCTCGGACTGGATGCAGATGGCGAACTCGTCGCCGCCAAGGCGGGCTGCCGTGTCGCCTTTGCGCAGGCAGCCCAGGAGCCGGCGGCCGAACTGGACCAGCAGCTCGTCGCCGGCGCCGTGGCCAAAGGTGTCGTTGATCAGCTTGAAGTCGTCGAGGTCGAGCAGGAGGACCGAGACCGCACGGTTCCGGTCCGGCCGCTGGCGCAACGCGGTCTCGACCCGGTCGAAGAACAGCGCCCGGTTGGCCAGCTTGGTGAGGCTGTCGTGGAATGCCTGGTAGCGCAGCTCCTCCTCGAGCTGCTTGCGTTCGGTCACGTCGCGGAGGGTCAGGACGACGCCGGCGACGTGCGCCTCCTCGGTGAGGTCGGTGCCGAGCACCTCCATCGGAATCCAGCGCCCGTCGGCGTGCCGGATTCGCCATTCGGTGCGGAACGCCTCGCGGCGGGTTCCTTCGATGAGCGCACCGATCGCAGCCAGAGCCAGCGGCGCCTCCTCGGGCGGGACCAGATCCCAGAACCGCATCCCCTCCAGGTCGGCCTGCGTGTAGCCCAGGACCTCGGTGAGCGACGGGGTCTCGGCCTTCATCTCGCCGCCCTCGGCAACGACGAGGATCACGTCCGATGCATGCTGGACGAGCGCCCTGAACCGGGCCTCGCTGCGGCGTTTGTGGAGTGCTGTCGCCAGCTCCACCCGGTCGACGGCGAGCGCCAGGTGGCTGGCGACTGCCTCCAGGACGCCGGTGATTTCCATCGGCAGGGAGCCGGTAGAGGCGACAAGCAGCCGCCGCTGGACGCCGCCGGTCGGCAGCGGGAAGGCGGTCCAGCTCATTGCGGTCCAGCTCATTGAGGACGGGAGCAGCGCCGGGTCGGCCCCGGTGACCTCGACGACGACCGGGCCCGCTGCCGCCCCCGCCAGGTCAAGCGCTACGAGCGCCCCGACGAAGCCGGGCCGGTCAGCAGCGGCGACGAGATCACCCGCCGGCCCGGACTCGGTGACGAGGACCGCCTGCACCCGCCGCCCGAGGGCGGCCCGCACGGCAATGATGCCTTCGGCGAATACTTCGTCGGACCCGGTGGCGGCGACCAGCCGCTCCCCGAAACGGCGGATCGCCGCTTCCCGCCGTGTCTGCTGGCCCTGGTTGCGGGCCAGCCCGCTCAGCCGGGCGACCACGAGGATGAACAGCAGCGCCGAGACGGCGGCGATGGGAGCGGCGTCGCTGGTCTTGCCGAGGACGGTCACCCGCCACAGCAGCAGGAGCGGAGCGACGAGGGTGACCGCACTGAGGGTCACCAGGGCGACCACGCTGAGCTGGCGGGGACGGGCGGGCTGCTGCTCGGTCAGCCCGCCCATGTTCGGGTGCAGGGCCGCCGCCCCCCAGAACAGATAGAAGGCCACCCAGCCCAGGTCGGTCGGGCCGCCGACGCTCCACACCCCGTTGAGCTGGATCCACCCGTACACCACGTCGGCCGCCAGCAGGCCGATGCCGCCGGCCCCCATCAGCACAAGAGAGCCGTTGCGCAGGCCGCCGCCCGAGAACAGGCGGGCCAGCATGCACAGGATGAGGATGTCGCCCAGCGGGTAGGCGATCGACGTCGCCCTCATCATCAGCGTCATGTTGTGGGCGTGGACGTACGGCTGGATCAGGTAGATCCAGGAGAGCAGGAAGGCACCCGAGGTGACGGTCAGGGCATCGACCAGGGCGCCGCTGTCCGGCTCACGCCGGCGTGCCCGCACCATGATCAGGAGCCCCAACGCCAGCAGCGGGTAGGTCGCCAGGTAGAAGACGTCGGCGATCGACGGGTACGGGTTGACCTCGTGCAGGATCTTGGTCAGGACGTCGTACAGGATGTCCCCGGTGATGAACGCCCCGAGCGCCCCGGCGACCAGCAGCCAGGCCCCCAGCCGGCGGGGACGGGAACGAAGCGCCCCAGCCGCGACCGCCCCGGTCGCCCCCAGGCCCATCGACCCCCACAGGAAGGTGTGGTAGGCGGGAAAGGCGAAGACGGCGATGACCAGCGGGATGTTGGCCGCCAGGTACACCAGGTGCAGCGGGGGTTTACGACGAGCCAGCTGGCTGGGCGTCGGCAATGCTCTCACTCCTTCGAGCGTGCGAGATCTTGCGAGACAGCCCCGGGCGAGACTTCTTGCAGCCCTCACTCGAAGTTCTCGGCAGACCGCAGGCAAAGCCCATGACGCGAATGCACCATCGGAGGTGACCCGATAGAACTGAATCCGGACTAGCCGTGCCGGCCGCGGAGCTTGCTCGCGGGCGGAGCTGGTGGGCGGGCGCTCAGCCGGTGACTGCGGTGCCTTGCCCGATGGCGGTTTCGCTGACCCCGAAGATGCCCTGGTAGATCCGCTTGGCGATCGGGGCAGCGGTCTGAGCGCCGAAGCCGCCCTGGTCGAGCATGACGACGACCACGTACTGCGGGTTGTTCGCCGGGGCGTACGAGGCGAACCATGCGTACGGCTCCAGGGTGCCGTTGACCCCGACGTCAGCGGTGCCGGTTTTGCCCGCTATCGGGAACTGCGCCAACGGGAAGTTGGAGAAGGCGGCGTAGGCCGTTCCCGACGAGTCGGCGACGACCCCTTCGAGCCCCTGCTGGATCACCGCCAGGTTGGCCGGAGACACCGGCAGGTGGGCGGCCACGACCGGCGAGAAGGACTTGACGACCTGTCCGGTGGTGGGGTTGGCGATCCGCATGGCGATCTGCGGCTGGTACAGGGTCCCCCCGTTGGCGATGGCGGCGTAGGCGTCGGCCACCTGGATCGGCGTCACCGCCATCGGGCCCTGACCGATCGCTTCCTGGATGTCGTAACCGGGCTCCCACCCGTACGGGAAGTCGGAGGGGTACTTGGCCACGTAGGCCGGGGTCCCGACCACGCCCGACTGCTCGGCGGGGAGGTCGATCCCCGAGTCCTTGGTGAAGCCGAATTCCTGGGCGTAGTTGCTGAGCACGGTTCCCCCGGTGGAGCTGTCGTAGCGCTGGTAGAAGGCTTGGCCGAACTGGTAGAAGACCGTGTCGCAGGACTGCACGATCGCCTGAGCCACCGAGATGCTCGGGTCCGTGGTGGGCTCGAAGTTGTCGAAGGTCTGGTTGTAGTCGCGCACCGACGTGGGGCACTGGTAGTTGCCGTTGGCGGTGGCGACGCCGGTCGACAGCGCGGCCCCGGCGGTGACGACCTTGAACGTCGATCCCGGGGCGCTCGCCGCCTGGATCGCCCGGTTGATCAGCGGGTCGTTGGGGTTGGAGGTCAGCTGCTTGTACTCGGTCGGCGAGATGCCGCCGACAAAGTCGTTGGGGTTGAAGTCCGGGTAGGAGGCCATCGCCAGCACCTGGCCGTTGTTCGGGTCGAGCACGATCGCCGAGCCAGCGACCGCCGGGTACTTCTTGCCGTTGGTTGGGTCGACCTCGCTCTGGGCGGCCTGCAGACCCATCGCCAGCGACGCCTCGGCGTTCTGCTGGATCTGCAGGTTGATCGACGTCACCAGGTTGTCACCGTCGATCGGATTCTGTGTGCTCAGGGTGCCGACGACGTTGCCCGATGAGTCGACCTCCTGCTCGGTCACCCCGTCGGTGCCATGCAGGTAGTGCTCGTACTGGTACTCCAGCCCGCTCTCCCCGACGATCGAGTTGGCGGCGTCCCCCTTGTACGACGGCTTGCTCAAGTCGCTGGAGTTGATCCGGCCCACGTAGCCCAGGATGTTGGCGGCGACGGCCCCGTTGGGGTAGGAGCGGACCGGCTGCTCGACTGCGGTCACGCCCGGGAACAGCTGGTCCCCGGTCGCCTGGTGTTCCTTGATGTAGATGACCGCGTCCTGGCTGACGTTGGTGGCTACCGGGATCGGGGCGAACGGGTCGGCATTGACGTTGTTCAGGTTGGCGACCAGCTGGGGGATCGGTATCCCGAGTACCTTCGAGAGCCGGCCGAGCACGATCTCGCCCTGGGCCGTTACCGCCATGGCGTTCCTGTTGGCGGCGGTGGGGGCCGGGATCTCGAACCGGCTCCGGTCGAGCAGGACCACCTGCGAGGCGACGTTGTTGGCCAACGGCTGCCCGTTGCGATCGAGGATCGATCCGCGGAGGGCGGGGTCCGGCACCGGGCGGGCGACGTTGGCGACTGCCTGCCTGGTAGCGGCGGTGGCGGACAGGACCTGGAGGAACCACAGCCGCAGCACGAGCGCAGCCACGAGCGAAAGGAAGACGATGCCGATCACGGCAACCCGGACATGGATCCGGTCCAGCCCTTGATTGAGCGCCTTCATAGGCCTGCCTTCGCCCTCTCGGCCCGCCCGGCCCCCACCCCGCGAATCCACAGCATGCTAATCCGGGGTAGGTCAGGCGGCGGAACCCTGGATCCTATTCCAGCCGCCGGGGCGCCGCGGTTGGCGGCCGGCATCGGGCGGACGTTTGAAGCCCTACCCACACTCTGTGTAGGTGAGCCTTCAAACTTCTGATTTTTGTCGTACCCGCTCGCTTCAATGGGGCCA
>DAIQBQ010000021.1:0-17053 GCA_036781065.1 Actinomycetota bacterium | reverse complement strand
AATCGGGCCAGGCAGATCCGTTCCATGTGGCGAGTGGCCTCGCCGTAATCGTGGACTCCCGTGTGCTGGACCGCACGGTTGTCCCACATCGCCACCGCCCCCGGACTCCACTGCATCCGGTACTGGTGCTCGGGTCTCAGGTAGATGTCGCTGAGCTGGGCGATCAGCTCGTCGCTCTCCGCCCGGTCCATGCCCACCACGACGCTCACGTTCCACGACGCCGAGTTCAGGTAGAGCAGCCGCTCGCCGGTCTCCGGGTGGGTGCGGGCGAGCGGGTGGCAGATCAACGGGTCCTCCGAGGTCGCCGAGAAGTGCCGGGCGCCGCCGTGGGAGACGTACAGCCCCTCGATCCGTTCCCGCAGGCCGCCCGGCAGGGAAGCGTAGGCGGCGACGCCGCTGGCCCAGATGGTGTCGCCGCCTGATGGGGGAACCACCACGGCCCGCAACGCCGTGGCGACCGGCGGTTCGGCTGCTGCGCTGGCGTCGATGTGCCATCCCACCGTGCTGCCCCGGACCTTGTGCACGCCGGGGATCTCGGGTGCCTCGTCGACGACGCTCGAGAACTCCAGGATCGGGCCAAAGGTCCGGACGAAGGCCAGCTGCCCGGCGGCGTCCAGCTGCTGGTCACGCCACACCAGCACCTTGTGGCGTGCCAGGAGCGCCCGGACCTCGTCCCGGCGCCCGGCGGTCATCGGCTGGGCCAGATCCATGCCGGAGACCTCGGCGCCGATGGCGGCGCCCGCCGGCGCCACCTGGAGGCTCATGACGGGCTCCCGGCGACCGCCGGGCGCACCCACCCCGCGCCGGGGGGCAAGCCGAACGACGCGTCGGTCCAGCCGATGACCCGGTGCAGCAACCGGCCCGGTCCTGTGTACGGGTCCCGCCCGTGGAAGGCCCGGTAGTTGTCGATGCAGAGCAGGTCGCCCGGTTGCAGGGAGAAGCGGGGAGCGGCGGCGGCCTCCTCCCGGCCCAGGCGGACCCACTCCGCAAGGTGGTCCGTCGCCCCGGCGGGTTCCTGTGGCGCTTCGAGCAGCTTGAAGTACCGGATGCTCAGCCGGCCCTCCGGAGTGCGGGCGGCAAGGGGCCGGGTGCTCGGAGGGGGCGGCGGGGAGTTCGGCGCCGGGACGGTCTGGTCGATCGGCTGCTCCCAGAGGAAGTGCGCCAGCCCGGTGCGCTCCGGGTCGGCGGTGATGCCGTCGACCAAGCGCCGGCCGTCGACAAGGAAGGACGCCCCGCCCTCGGGCGCCTGCCGGGCGCAGAGCAGGCATACCAGGTCCGGATAGCGGTCCCCGAACGCCCGGTGGCCGTCGTCGTGCAGCTCCAGGGTCTCGGCGGCGTTGGCAAGGATGGTCCGGGAGGCCGGGTCGTAGCCTTCCTGGTCCGGCACCGGGTTGGGTGCCACCTTTGAGGGCGGCATCTCGGCCAGCAGGTGGCCGGCGAAGACCGCATGGGTGGCCTCGAGGAGGTCGACCTCGGTGCGCCCTCCGGTCACGAGGATCGACGCCCCGTCCCGCTGCCAGGCGGCAAAGGCTTGGCTGGCGTCGGTGGCGCGCTCCGGGATGAGTCCGGCGTCGTACATGATCATGCCCCCTTGTTGGGGGTCGGGACCGGCGACTGGTTGAGGATCGCCTGGGCCTGGGCGGTCGAAAGGGTGTAGCGGTAGAACTCCGAGTAGAAGCTCTTCACCGACTGGACGAGGTCGATGTTCGGGAACAGGTCGGGGTGAAAGGTCTTGGCCGCCCAGAGCGGCTGGAGGGCCGCCTCGAGGCTTCGCACCGGCCAGTCGTAGACCCCCTCGGGGGCGGCGTAGACCGCATGGTTCTTGACCGCGGTGACGTTGGCCCAGGCGGGGTCGGACGTGATCTGCGCGACCGTCGCCGCGTCCCGGCAGACGATGAAGTCCGGATTCCACGACACGACCTCCTCCAGGTTCGGTGTGGCGAAGGTGGGCGGCGCCGAGATGCCGTGGATGGCCGCCGCGTTTTGGGCGCCGGCCTCGTTCATCCAGCTGGTCACGATGGAGCCGGCGCCCTCGGTCTGCAGCGGGTTCGCCGCGGTGTAGTAGGCGACGGGCTGCTGGGCGGACGGGATGGACTCGGTCTTCGCCGACACCTCGGCGACGTTGCCGCTGTAGTACTGGTCGAACTTCTTGGCCTGGCTCTTGGCCGGCGCGGTGCCCACGATCTTGGCGATCAGGTCGCCACTCTGCTCGATCTGCGCTGGGCTGGTGAACACCGAGAACACCACCACCGGGATGCCGACCTGGGTGAGGGCCGGGACGATCGACGGCGACGAGGCGAAGACCACCTGCGGCTTGGCCGCCAGCAGGGCCTCCATGTTGACGATGTCGGAGGACTGATCGAACGGCTGCGGGACGTGGGCGAACCCCGGGTCGAGGGTGGTGAAGAACGGGCCTGGCCCGGGAGCCGTCGCAACGAGGTCCTTGGCGACGCCGAGCAGGAGCATCGATTCGGCCAGAGCCGGGTACGAACTGGCAATCCGGGTGACATTGGTGGGGAGGGTGACGGACCGCCCCGTCATGTCGACGATGGTGTGCGTCGTCGTTGGGGTCGCCTTCGATCCGCTTCCCGAGGTGCTTGCGGAACCGCAGGCAGCCACGGTAGCCAGGGCTGCCACGCAGGCGATGATCCGGGGCCGTGCGAAACTCCAGGACGTGGGACTGCCGGTTCGATGCTTCATGCTCCGTCTCCTCTCCATGCCGGCTGTGCTGCAAGGTCGTTTCGGGTCGGGGTGGGCTGGGCTGCCAGGGGGAAGCAGATCCGTTGGGAAGCGCCGCTGGGCAGCGGCACGTCGGCGACGTGGATCCCGACGCCGTACAGGTCGCTCAACGACGTTGGTGTCAGGACAGCGCCGGGGGTTCCGTCGGCAACCAGCACGCCGTTGTCCATCAGCAGTGCCCGGGTGGCGTAGGCCAGGGCGTGCGAGGGCTGGTGGGTGGTCATCACGACGGTGCGCCCCTGCCGTCCGAGTCCGGCGACGGTCTCCAGGATGTGCACCTCGTTGCCGTAGTCGAGGGCAGCCGTCGGCTCGTCGAGGATCAGGATCGCCGCCTCCTGCACCAGGGCTCGGGCCAGAAGTGTCAGCTGCCGCTCGCCACCGGAGAGCCGCGCGAAGGGTCGGGCGGCCAGGTGGCCGATGCCGAGTTGCCGGAGGTGGTCCAGGGCGACCTGACGGTCGGTCGCAGACGGCGCCGAGGTCGTCCCGATGTGGGGGGTCCGGCCCATGACGGCCATGTCCAGCGCCGTGAACGGGAAGGGCGTCGACGTCGCCTGGGGAACGTAGGCCACCCGCCGGGACACCTCCCGGGACGTCATCGCCTCGATCGAGGAGCCCAGGATGCGGATCGTGCCGGCCGCCGGGGTGAGGAGCCCGAGTAGGCAACGGAGCAGGGTGGTCTTGCCGGCCCCGTTGGGACCCAGCAGGCAGCACACCTCGCCCGCGCCGATCGACAGGTCGACCGACTTCAGGCGGTGGCCGCCCTCGGGGTAGGCGAACGAGAGGCCCGCGATCTCCAACATCACAGCCATTGGCGCCCGGCGCGGACCAGCAGCAGGACGAAAAACGGTGCCCCGACCAAGGCGGTCAGGATCCCGAGCGGGAGGTCGAGGGAGGTCGCGGTCCGGCAGACGTCGTCGACCAGGAGGAGGAACCCGGCTCCCATCAGCACCGAGACCGCCAGCAGCCGGCTGAAGCTCGGGCCGACGACCGACCGGGCCAGGTGGGGCACGATCAGGCCGACCCAGCCGACGACGCCGGCGATGCTGACGACCGTCGCGGTCATCAGGGTGGATGCCCCGATGACGACCCCCCACACGACCGCGCGGTTGACGCCCAGGGTGCGGGCCTCGTCCTCACCGGCAGCGAGGACGGTCAGGGGCCAGCGGACCAGCCACAGCCCGGCGAGGCTGACGCCGACGATCACCGTCGGGACGATCAGATCGTTGTTGGTCACCCGGGCCAGGCTGCCGAAGAGCCAGAAGGTGATCTCAGGCAGGGTGTTCTCGGGGTTGGCGACGTATTGCGTGGCCGAGATCAAGGCGCCGAACATCGCCCCCACGACGATGCCCCCGAGCACCAGGATGATCGGGGAAGGCGTACCCACGATCCGGCCGATCGCCAGCGCCAGCAGGGCCGCGCCGAGACCGAAGGCGAAGGCGAGCAGTTGGATCTCTCCGGTGGGGAGGCCGAACAGAATGCCGACCGATCCGCCGAACGCGGCGCCGGCGGCCACCCCGAGGATCTCCGGCGACACCAGAGGGTTGCGGAGCATCGTCTGGTACGCCGCGCCGGAGGCCGAAAGGGCCGCCCCGACCAGCAGTGCGGCGAGGATGCGGGGGAGCCGGATCTCGAGGATGACGGTCTGCTGCGTGGCCGTCCAGGTCACCCGTATCCGGACGAAGTACCCGGCGATGATGTGGATGACCGTGATCGGGCTCAAAAAGTATCGACCAATGCCCAGCGATAGCAGAACGAGGAGCCCGACGGCGAGCGGCAGGGCGACGACGAGCCTGGTATGGGCGGATTCTTCGGAGGGATCGTCGAGTTGAAGGACCACAGGGTCCTCCCCGCCAGAACTGGAAGTTCGTGTCAGATTGCGAGCCATACGACAGCACTGTATAGGGCCACCCTCGGGTGGTGCTTGGCGCATGCCCTCAGCGCCGATCCCCAGGGGCACCCTATCTGCGCTATCTAGTACATCAACAAAGGCGTGGGCACATCGCTACGCTGTGCGCTATAATCGAACATACGTTTGATCAAGCGGTCGAGTCCGTCGCCCAGACGGACGTGCTGGCGGCCGAGGCCCGGCCAGATTGCTGCCGCCACCTGCGCCGTCCTGATCACTGACATATTTCCGGGGTGAGTGAGCAGCTAGGGGTGTGATCACGCCCGTATCTGCTCAGTCGGCTTTCACGCTGCTGCCTGTGGCCCGCAGCGCGGGGCAGATCCCACTGTCCTGATAACAGGCGGATTCCGCCGGAAAACAGGACACCGATCCACACGGCTGGATGTAGACATTTATAGATAGGCATTACGATTGCTAAGGTCGCCCCCGCGACCGCCGCTCTCGGTGGGGCGCAAGCTGCCAGTTCCCCGGTTGCGACCAGACCCTCTTCGTCGACCTGCACCACATCCAGCCGAAGCCGAGGCCGATGAGGGCAGCAAGGAATGGGTCCCGGTGCCTCCGGATGGCTAATGACCGTTATCATGACCGTATGGCAAGAAAAATGACCGCTACTGCGGTGAAAGCGAATATCCTTTCGTTGCTCGATGAAGTTGCGGCCGGGGAGGAAGTCGAGATCACGAAGCACGGGCGCACCGTTGCTCGATTGGTTCCCGCGGCGGGTGCTCCCGCCTTGCGCGGGAGTATGGCTGGGTTGGCTCGCACCGCCGCTGGGGACGAGGACCTCTTCACAACAGGGGCCATCTGGGAGATTGAATGACGACGCTCCTGGACACCCACGTCCTCCACTGGTGGACGGCAGAGCCGGAACGACTTAGCCGAGCTGCGGCAGGAGCTCTCGAAGAAGCGGATGAGCTGGCCGTGTCTGGCATCTCGTGGTATGAGCTGGCCTGGCTCGCGCGCCACGGGAAGATCACGCTCTCGGTCCCCGTGCGATCGTGGCTCGAGCGGCTTGCCGAAAACGTGCGGACCGTCTCCATTTCGCCGGCCATTGCGGAGACCGCCGCCGCGTTGCCCGAGCCATTCCCTGGCGATCCTGCGGACCGGCTCATCTTTGCGACCGCAATGGAGTTCGGCTGGAAGCTTGTGACGAAAGACAACAAACTGCGCAGTTACGGCGGCGGGCCGACCGTCACGGTCTGGTGACGGCTGAGGTTACCCGGCCCGCAAGGCCCGCTCGACGATCGTCCGGGCCTCGGTGATCACCTCCTCCAGGTGCTCTTCGGAGCGGAAGCTCTCGGCGTAGATCTTGTAGACGTCCTCGGTGCCGCTGGGGCGCATGGCGGCCCAGCCCGCCTCGGTCACGATCTTCAGGCCGCCGATGGCGGCGCCGTTGCCCGGGGCCCGGGTCAGGACCGCCGTGATCGGCTCACCGGCCAGGGTCTTGGCGGTGATCTGGTCCGGCGACAGCGCCTTCAGGGCGGCCTTCTGTTCCGGGGTGGCGGGGGAGTCGACCCGGCGGTAGGCGGGGGCGCCGAACCGCTCGGTCAGCTCCTGGTACAGCTGCCCGGGGTCCTTCCCGGTCAGGGCGGTGATCTCCACCGCCAGCAGCCCGAGGACCAGGCCGTCCTTGTCCGTCGTCCAGACCGAGCCGTCCCTGCGCAGCAACGACGCACCGGCGCTCTCCTCGCCGCCGAAGCCCAGTGAGCCGTCGAGGAGCCCCTCGACGAACCACTTGAAGCCCACCGGCACCTCGACGACCCGGCGGCCGAGGCTGGCGGCCACCCGGTCGATCATGCTCGTCGACACCAGGGTCTTGCCGACGCCGGCCTCCACCGGCCAGCCCCGGCCCTGCCCGAACAGGTAGGACACCACGACACTCAGGTAGTGGTTGGGGTTCATCAGCCCTGCCCCCGGGGTGACGACGCCGTGCCGGTCGGCGTCGGGGTCACATGCGAAGCCGACCCGGAAGCGGCCGGCCCGGCTGAGAAGTCCGGCCATGGCATACGGCGACGACGGGTCCATGCGGATCCTGCCGTCCCAGTCCAGGGTCATGAAGCCGAAGGTGGGATCGAGCCGCTCGTTGACGACGTCGAGTTCCAGCTGGAGCCGCTCCCCGATCGCCGGCCAGTAGGCCAGGCTCGCCCCGCCGAGGGGGTCGACGCCGACGTGGAGCCCGGCGTCGCGGATGGCGTCGATGTCGACGACGCTGGGGAGGTCGTCGACGTAGCCGGCGATGTAGTCGTGCCGGCCCACGCCGGGGCCGGCAACGGCGGTGCCGTACGGCACCCGGGCGACCTGCTCCCAGCCGGACGCCAGCAGCCGGTTGGCCTCGTCCTGGATCCAGGCCGTCGCCGCCTCCTCGGCCGGCCCGCCGCTGGGCGGGTCGTATTTGAACCCGCCGTCCGGGGGTGGGTTGTGGGAGGGGGTGACGACGATGCCGTCGGCCAGCCCTGAGGACCGCCCGTTCAGCCCGGCGGACCGCCCCCGGTTGTAGGTCAGGATGGCGTGGGAGACGACCGGTGTCGGGGTGAAGCCCTCGGCGGCGTCGATCAGGACCGGCACGCCGGCGGCGGTGAGTACCTCGACGGCGGTGCGCAGCGCCGGGCCGGACAGGGCGTGGGTGTCCTTCCCGATGAACAGCGGGCCATCGACGCCCTGGGCTGCCCGGTACCGGCGGATCGCCTCGGTGGTGGCGACGATATGGGCCTCGTTGAACGAGCGGGTGAGCGACGAGCCACGGTGCCCGGAAGTGCCGAAGGCCACCCGCTGGCTGGGCTCAGCGGGGTCGGGTCGGTCGTCGTAGTAGGCGGCCAGAAGCTTGGCGGCGTCGACCAGGTCGGAGGTCTGGGCGGGCAGGCCGGCACGGGGGTCCACGGCCCGCCAGCCTAGCCGGGAGCTGAGGGGGGGATGAGGCCCGGCGCTAAGATGGGGAAGCCTCCCAGGAGTCAAACGAAGCGCCACAACGAGGAGTCTGATGGCAGTCGAGCATGGAACCGTCCGCACCAAGCGCGGCCTCGCCGAGATGCTGAAAGGCGGCGTCATCATGGACGTCACCACCGCCGACCAGGCCCGCATCGCCGAGGAGGCCGGCGCCGTCGCGGTGATGGCCCTCGAGCGGGTGCCCGCCGACATCCGGCGGGAGGGCGGGGTGGCCCGCATGGCCGACCCGAACAAGGTCGTCGAGATCAAGGAGGCCGTGACCATCCCGGTCATGGCCAAGTGCCGCATCGGACACTTTGCCGAGGCCCAGATCCTGCAGTCGCTCGGCATCGACTTCATCGACGAGTCGGAGGTCCTGACCCCCGCTGACGAGCGCTACCACGTCGACAAGGCCGGGTACACCGTACCTTTCGTCTGCGGGGCGACCAACCTCGGCGAGGCCCTCCGCCGGATCGGCGAGGGGGCCTCGATGATCCGCTCCAAGGGTGAAGCCGGCACCGGGAACGTCGTGGAGGCGGTCCGCCACCTCCGGGCGATCGGCGACGGGATCCGCCGGCTCCAGATTGCCCCGGCCGAGGAGCTGATGACCGAGGCCAAGGAGCTGGGAGCCCCGTTCGACCTGGTCCAGGAGGTCGCCCGGGCGGGCACGCTCCCGGTGGTCACCTTCTGCGCTGGCGGCATCGCCACCCCGGCCGACGCTGCTCTGGTCATGCAGCTCGGCGCCGAGGGGGTCTTCGTGGGGTCGGGCATCTTCAAGAGCGAGGACCCGGCTGCCCGTGCCCGGGCCATCGTCGAAGCAACCACCTACTACCAGGACCCCGAGGTGCTCGCCCGGGTGTCCCGGGGGCTCGGCGAGCCCATGCGGGGCCTCGACCTGAGGGAGATCCCTGCGGAGGAGCGGCTCGCCCCCAGAGGTTGGTAACCCCGTGACCGTCGGCATCCTTGCCCTGCAGGGCGACGTGGCCGAGCACCGCCGCGCGCTCCGCGCCTGCGGGGTCGAAGCCGTCGACGTCCGCTCCGCCTCCGAACTGGACGCGGTCGGCGCCCTGGTGATCCCAGGCGGCGAGTCGACGACGATGCTCAAGCTGATCGACCGCTACGACCTGCGCTCCGGTCTGATCAAGCGGATCGAGGCGGGGATGCCGGTGCTGGCGACCTGCGCCGGCGCCATCGTCTTGGCCACCCATGTTTCCGACGGGGAGCCCCCGCTCGGCGTGCTCGACCTGTCCGTGATCAGGAATGCCTACGGCTCCCAGCGGGAATCGTTCGAGACGGAGGTGACCGTCGACGGGGTCGGTACGATGGCTGTCGCGTTCATCCGGGCCCCGGTGTTCGAGGACCCCGGCCCGGGGGTGGACGTGCTGGCACGCTGGGAGGGCCGCCCGGTGGCGGTCCGGGCGGGAAGCATCCTGGCGGTTGCGTTCCACAGCGAAATCACCGGTAGCGCCGCCCTCCACCGGTATTTTCTGGAGTCGGTGATGAGCAACGGGGCCCGGGTGGGCGGAGAGTAAGAGGCAACGGATGTCGGGTCACTCGAAGTGGGCGGGGATCAAGCATAAGAAGGCAGTGATCGATGCCCGCCGGGGAAAGGCCTTCGCCAAGCGGCTCCGGGCGATCGAGGTCGCCGCCCGCGAAGGCGGGGGGAAGGTGGATGCCAACCCGACCTTGGCCGACGCCGTCTCGCGGGCAAAGGCGGACAGCATCCCCACCGACACCATCGAGCGGGCGATCAAGCGGGGCACCGGCGAACTGGAGGGCGTCACCTACGAAACGCTGGTCTACGAGGGTTACGCCCCGGGCGGGGTCGCCGTCCTGGTCGAGGTGCTGACCGACAACCGCAACCGGGCCGCCGCCGAGGTGCGCCGCGTCTTCACCAAGTACGGCAACGCGCTGGCCGAGCCGGGGTCGGTGTCCTGGATGTTCACCAAGCGAGGGATCGTGCTCGTGCCCAAGGCGACGGTGAGCGAGGACGACCTGATGGCCGTCGCCCTCCAGGAGGGGGCCGAGGACCTGACCGACGAGGGCGAAATGTGGCAGATCACCAGTACCCCCAACGACCTTCCCCGGCTCCGTGAGGCGATCGAGGCGGCCGGCTACCCGATCGAGTCCGCTGAGATCACGATGGAACCCTCGACCCTGGTCCCGGTCGACCGCGAGGGGGCGCCCGCCGTCCTGCGCCTCGTCGACGCCCTCGAGGAGCTTGACGACGTCCAAGAGGTCCATTCCAACTTCGACATGCCCGAAGAGGTGTTGGCCGAGCTTTCTGGGTAATCACCCATATGGGGTGGCCCGGGCTATGCGCTGCTAGGCAAAAGGAACCGTTCAGGCCGCCTCCTGCTGCGCCGACTGATCTATCGAAGGATCAGCCGGGTTGTCGACATGGAGGTGACGCACGTGAGCTCGCTCAGCGCATTCGCGGTCATCCTTGCCGGTGTCGGCCTTGTGGGCATTGTTGCGGCCTACGTTTGGGGCATGGCGGGCGGGAAGTCCAAGTAGCATCTTCGTAAAGGAAAGGGCCGGGCGCCGATTGCCCGGCCCTTTTCGCGCGCGAAGGGTTCGCCGCCCGGCGTCAGTCGGCGTCAGTCGGCGGCGACGACGTCGACCGGGGTCCCCAACGGCAGGTTGGTGGCCAGCAGGGCCGAGGCGTCGTTCGGCTTCATCCGGATGCAGCCGTTGGACACGGCTTTGCCCTCGACGCTGGTATCCGACCAGCCATGGATGCCGACGATGCCCCCGTCGGGCCAGTTGGTCACAAACGGTGAGAGGGCCGACAGCCCGAAGATCACCGGGTTGTAGGGCGCTCCCGGGTTGGGCTGGATCGCCCAGACAAAGAACATCCCCTGCGGGGTCGCCGTGTTCGGCGCCCCGATGGCAACAGGGTAGGACTTCACCAGCTTGCCACTGACATAGTGGTCAAGCTGGTACTTGGCCAGGTCGACCACGATGAAGTCGTTGACCGTTGCCGTCTGGACCGAACTGGCCGACACCCAGCCCATGGTGTCGTTCGGGAGGTGGTCGGGCAGGATGACCTGGTCCCAGCCCGGCTGCGAGCCGACCACCAGCATCGGGGTCGGCTGCCCGAGCAGGTTGTGCGGGTCCACCGTCGAGACCGCATGCGACCTCGTGCTCGGGCTCTGGTAGGCGGTCAGGAAGTCGCTGGTGGTCGCCACGGTCGACGACACCGGGATCTGTACACCGGTGGGGCTGGCTGAGGGCGCCGGGGCGGGGCTGCCGCTCGGCGAGGGCGACGGGGACGGCGACGCGGCGACGTGGTGGGCGGTCGGCTTGGCCTTGCCGCCGAACAGGTAGTTGTCCGCCTCGAAGATCCCGACCACCAGGACCAGGACGACCAGTACCGCCAGCCCCTGGACGACCGGCGACGAGTGGGCGAGGCGGTACAGCAACCTGCTGCGCATGGACACTCCGTGGAGGGGTCGGGATACCCGTCGAGGTGCTATCGGCGCCGGGGCACTGCAACTTTATCCGTTCCGTACCTCCTCCTGCCGAACGGAAAGAGCTGACCGGGGACCCCGGCTGCACAGCCTGACGAAGCGGAAATCCCCGGCTCCGGCGGTGGGCTTCGGTATCATCGCCCCCAAACAACCGTTCGGCCTGAGAAGAAATCCTATGAGAGCGATGGGGATCGACCCCGGCCTGACGCGGATGGGCGTCGGTGTCGTGGACAAGGAGGGGAACCGGCTGCGGGTGGTGGCCTGCGACACAATCGCCACCGCCCCGACCGACGCCGTCCCCCAGCGGCTCGAGCGGATCTACGCCGGCCTCCGCGAGCTGATCGCCGCCTCGGAGCCGGACACCGTCGCCGTCGAGCGGATCTTCTACGCCATCAATGCCAAGACCGTGGTGCCGGTCGCTGAAGCCCGGGGGGTCGCCCTGCTGGCTGCCGCCCAATCGGGGCTGCCGGTGTTCGAGTACGCCCCGCTCGAGGTGAAGCTGGCGATTGTCGGCAACGGGTCCGCGACGAAAGACCAGGTCGCCTTCATGGTCAACCGGCTGCTCGGCGGCGGGGTCCACACCCGGACCCCGGACGCCGCCGACGCCCTGGCGGTCGCCATCTGCCATCTCCACTCCCACCGGGTGCGGGCGGCGGGGGCGGTGCCCCGGTGATCGCCTCGCTGACCGGGAACGTCGCCGAGGTCACCGCGACGGCTGCGCTGATCGACGTCGGCGGGGTCGGCTACCTCGTCTACGCCCCGGTGCCCGTGCTCGCCTCGCTCTCCACCGGGGACCGGGTCCGGCTGCTCACCCACCTGGTGGTCCGCGAGGACTCGATGACCCTCTACGGTTTCCGGTCGGCCGACCAGCGGGACACCTTTCAGGTCCTGATCGGGGTCACCGGGGTCGGGCCGAAGCTGGCAGCGGCGGTGCTGTCGTCGCTCGACCCGGCGGCACTGCGCCAGGCGGTAGCCGGCGGCGACGTCGACGTTCTGACCAGCGTGCCCGGGGTGGGCCGCCGGGGGGCGCAGCGGATGGTGCTCGAGCTCCGCGAACGGCTCGGGGTCGTCGCTGACGACCAGGCGGTCCCGGGGGCCTCCCTGGCCGAGGTGCGGGCGGCGCTCGCCGGGCTTGGCTACACGCCGGCGGAGCTCCGCGGCGTGGTCGAGGCGGTTGCCACCCCAGGGGCCACCGTCGAGGGCATGGTGCGGGGGGCGCTGAAGGCGCTCGCCGGGGCGAAGCCGCCGGCGGCGGCAAAAACGGCGCCGGTGCCAACAAAGACCGCGGTGCCAACAAAGACCGCGGTGCCAACAAAGAGGTCGGTGGCGGCCAAGACCAGGGAACCGGTCTGATGTCCGGCGCCGTGGACCGGATCCTTGCCCCGGCCCCCACGATCGACGACCAGGAGCTGGAGCGGTCGCTCCGGCCCCGCAGCCTCGCCGACTTCGTCGGGCAGGCTGCCACCAAGGAGCATCTTTCGATCATCCTCGACGCCGCCAAGGCCCGGGGGGAGGCGGCCGACCACCTGCTCTTCGCCGGCAGCCCGGGACTGGGCAAGACCAGCCTCGCCCACATCGTCGCTACCGAGCTCGGCGTGGGGTTCAGCGTCACCTCGGGGCCGGTGCTGGAGCGGGCGGGCGACCTGGCGGCGATCCTTACCAACCTCGAGGACCGCGATGTGCTGTTCATCGATGAGATCCACCGCCTCGCCCGCTCGGTCGAGGAGACCCTGTACCCGGCGATGGAGGACTTCCGCCTGGACATCGTCATCGGGAAGGGGCCGGCGGCCCGGTCGATACGGATGGAGATCCCGCGGTTCACGCTGATCGGCGCCACCACCCGCACCGGGATGCTCACCTCGCCGTTGCGCGACCGGTTCGGTTTCATCGGCAGGCTTGACTACTACGAGCCGGAGGAACTGGCGGCGGTAATCCACCGCTCGGCGGGCATCCTGGGGATCGGTATCGACCCTGAGGCGGGCGAGGAGATCGCCAGCCGATCGCGGGGGACGCCCCGGATCGCCAACCGGCTGCTGCGCCGGGTCCGCGACTACGCCCAGGTGCGGGCGGCGGGCGAGATCAGCCTGCCGGTTGCCCGGGATGCCCTGGATCTGTTCCAGGTGGACGTCGAGGGGCTGGACAAGGTCGACCTGTTGATCCTGGGGGCGCTGGTCGAGCGCTTCCGCGGCCGGCCGGTCGGCCTGAGCACGCTGGCGGTGGCGGTGGGGGAGGAACCGGACACGATCGAGGACGTCTACGAGCCCTACCTGCTCCGCAAGGGCTTCCTGCAGCGCACCCCCCGGGGGCGGCTGGCCACGGTGGCCGCCTACGAGCACCTGGGGCTCCGGGAGGCGGCCGACCGGCTCGTCTAAACTCCCTCGAATTATGGTTCTCGGCTTGGGCCAGACGCTGCCCTCCCTCCCGCTGGCGGCCAGTTCCGGCGGCAGCAGCTCGACCACTTCGGCGCTGTTCATCCTGGTGCTGTTGGTCGTCGTCTTCTATTTCCTGCTGTACCGGCCACAGCGGCGCCGGATGCGACAGCACCAGGACCTGGTGACGACGCTCTCACCGGGCGATCAGATCGTAACCATCGGCGGGATCAAGGGATACGTAAAATTGATCGAAGGCGACGAACTGGAGATCGAGATCGCCGATGGGGTGGTCATCCGCGTTGTCAAGCAGGCTATTGCTCGCAAAACAGAGGACTCGAACGGGCAAAGTGACATCGGCGAGGACGATTCGAGCACTGGGCTTGAGGAGCCGGGTGGTCCTGACGATAGTTAGGTCATGGCGCTCCACCTGCCGGACCGCCTCGCGCTTGCTCCCGGCCACGTGATCGATCTCAGTGACGTCAAGGCACACCCTGCCGTCAAAAGCTTCATCCGCCAGGCCGATCACAACCTGGGCGAGATCGGCTACACCGAACACGGTTTCCGCCACGCTAAGATCGTCTCCCGCGATGCTCGCAAGCTCCTCAAGGGACTTGGCTACGACGACCGGCAGCCGGAGCGGGCGGCGATCGCCGGCTACCTGCACGACCTGGGTAACTTCGTCTCCCGCAAGGGCCATCCGCAGACCGGGGCGTCGATCTGCTACCCGATCCTGGTCGAGCTCGGCATGTCCTATAAAGAGATCGGGATCGTGCTCGGGGCGGTCGGCAACCATGAGGAGGGCGAGGGCCTCCCGGTGTCGCCGGAGTGCGCAGCCCTGATCCTGGCCGACAAGTCCGACGTTCACCGCTCCCGGGTGCGCAACAAGATCCCGGAAACCTTCGACATCCACGACCGAGTGAACTTTGCCGCCGAGTCGTCCGTCGTATCCGTCGACCTGGAACAGCGGACCCTGGTCCTGGAGTTGCGCATCGACACGACGATCTCGAAGATCATGGAATACTTCGAGATCTTCCTTGACCGGATGACAATGTGCCGCCGCGCAGCCGAATACCTGCACTGCCGGTTCCGCCTTGTGATCAACGGGCAGGACCTGCTGTGACCGCCCTTGCGCGCACGGCCGATCCGTTAGAGTCGCGGCCGTGAAAGGGACCCAACGCTTCTGGACCTCGGCCGTCGCGGTCGGGATCATCGTGGTCGCCCTCGTCGTTGGCCTCTTCGCCACCGGTACCAAACCCAAACTCGGGCTCGATCTTTCCGGCGGCCTGAGCGTCATCCTCACCGCCCAGGGGCACGTCTCGGCCGCCAAGATGGACGAAGCGGTCATCATCATCCAGAACCGGGTGAACCGCCTCGGCGTCAGCGGAGCCTCGGTCTCCCGTTCGGGCAGCAACAACATCTCCGTCGACGTGCCCAACGCCAAGGATCCGGCGGCCATTCTCAAACTGCTCGGCGAGACGGCCCAGCTGGAGTTCCGCCAGGTGCAGCAGAGCTGGCCGGTCGGGACCCAACCAGCCACGGCGACGGTCACCGCGTACCCGCCCTCGTTGATCACGCAAACCGTCTTCTACGAGGACACCGGCAAGCAGAACGTCTACCAACTCTCTCCGGTCCAGGGGGCGGGCACCGCCAACGCCCTGACCGGGCAGGGCATCGCCAGCGCCGCCGCGGTCATCGACACAACGAACGGCGGCTGGAACGTCAACCTTTCGTTCAAGTCGAGCGTTGTGAAGGCCTGGTCGTCGTTCACCGGCAAGCTGGCGTGCCTGCCGAGCAGCTCCCCAACCCGGGAGATCGGCATCGTGCTCGACGGGGTCGTCCAGTCGTCGCCCCCGGTGGCCACCAACGTCACCTGCGGGACCGGGCTGACCAACACCCAGATCACCGGCCTCAGCGGGGAGACCGCGGCCAAGAACCTGGCCCTGGTGCTCCAGTCCGGTGCCCTGCCCGTCACCCTGAAGAAGTCGAACGAGGACGAGATCTCTGCGACTCTTGGCAAGCAGTCCCTCGACGCCGGACTGATCGCCGGGGCGCTCGGCCTGGCCCTGGTCCTGCTCTACGTCGCCATCTACTACCGGTCGCTCGGGCTGCAGACCTGGCTCGGCCTGGCCGCCTTCGCCGGCCTGACCTACTCGCTGGTGGTGATCCTGGGCAATACCGTCGGCCTCAGCCTTTCGTTGGCGGGCATCGCCGGTCTGATCGTCTCGATCGGTATCACCACTGACTCATATGTGGTGTTTTTCGAGCGAATAAAGGAAGAAGTCCACGAGGCCAAGACGCTGCGCTCCTCGGTGGACCGCGGCTACAAGAGCGCGCTGCGCACGTTGTTCACCGCGGATGCCATCACCTTCTTCGCCGCCGTGATCCTCTACATCTTCGCGGTCAGCGACGTCAAGGGATTCGCGTTCACGCTGGGCATGGCCACCGCCCTCGACGTGTTCCTGTTCATCCTGCTGACCTACCCGCTGGCGGCGATCCTGTGCCGGACGCAGGTCTTCTCCAGGGGCCGGTTGCTTGGCATGACCACCGCCTTCGAGGGCGGCGGCCAGAGCGGCTGGCGGCGCAAGGTCTACCGCAGCGACTTCCATATCGATTTCGTCGGCCGGCGCAAGATGTGGCTGGGGATCTCGGGGGTCGCCGTGCTGATCTCGATCGTGGCGTTGATCCCCGGGATCCGCGGCCTCAGATACGGCATCGACTTCAAGGGCGGCACCCAGTTCACCGTCCAGGTCGGCAAGAACGTGACGGTACCCCAGGTCAAGACGGCGATCGCCAATACCGGGGTCACGCCGCAGCAGGTTGTGATCGCCTCGCAGCTCGGGAAGTCGGTCCGGGACGCCGAGGTCGAGACCAACAACCTGACCAACAACACCGACGCCCAGAGCAAGGTGGCCGACGCCCTGGCCAAGATCGCCGGGGTGAGCACAAACCAGGTCAGCGTCAACTCGATCGGGGCCAGCTGGGGATCGCAGATCACGGAGAAGGCGATCGAGGGCCTGATCATCTTCCTGGTCATCGTGGTGCTGTACATGTCCTGGCGGCTGGAGACCAAGATGGCCGGGGCGGGGATCATCGCCCTGTTCCACGACCTGATCATCACGGCTGGTGTCTACGCAATTACCGGGCTGCAGGTCACTCCGGACACGGTGGTCGCGGTGTTAACCATCCTCGGGTATTCGCTCTACGACACCGTTGTGGTCTTCGACAAGATCAAGGAGAACGTGGTCTTGCCGTCGAATGCCAAGAAGCCTTACGGGCTGATCGCCAACGACGCCATGAACCAGGTGTTCATGCGGTCGATCAACACCTCGCTGACGACCCTGCTGCCGGTCGGGAGCCTGCTGTTCGTCGGCAGCTTCCTGCTCGGCGCCGACACCCTGCGCGAACTGGCTCTCGCCCTGTTCGTCGGCATCGCCTCCGGGACCTACTCGTCGATCTTCGTGGCCACGCCGCTGCTGTCGATCTTCAAGGAGAACGAGCCCCGCTACGCCGCCCTGAAGGCCGCCCACCTGCGCCGCACCGCCGGCGTCGCCGCATCGGCGTCGGGGTCCTCGGCGGCGGCGGTCGCGGTCGAGGTCGACGTCGAGGACCAGGAGGCCCCAGCCCGCAAGCCGGCGATCCAGCAG